>NZ_JAJAFX010000052.1:0-35589 GCF_025384845.1 Photorhabdus temperata
GGATCAGGGCTGGTATGAAATGCGCCGTCAGCTAGAATATAAGCAGCGCTGGCGCGGCGGTCAGGTACTGGCAGTCCCTCCGGCATACACCAGCCAGCGGTGCGCATGTTGTGGTCATACAGCAAAAGAGAACCGCTTGTCACAGAGTAAATTCGTGTGCCAGGTGTGTGGATATACCGCGAACGCAGATGTAAACGGCGCTCGTAACATTTTAGCGGCAGGACATGCCGTGCTTGCCTGTGGAGGGAGGGTGCAGTCAGGCCGCCCGTCGAAGCAGGAACCAGACGCAGAGCGATCAGCCGTCGCCCACTAACGGGGATCCCCCTCTTGAGTCACGAAGTGCGAAAGTGGGGGAGGATGTCAATATGAGGAAGAGAAACAGAATAATTATTGCGTCAAATCAGCTTTAAATTCTTTTATCCTATCAATCAACTTTTGGACATATTCATCCACTATCTTACTGGCTGGCCCATAATGCTTTTCATCAAACAGACTTTCTACCTGACTCGGCTCCAGATTCAGCTCTACTGTGTGTGCCCCTGCCAGTTTAGCTTCATGCACAAATCCAGCCGCAGGATAAACATGCCCGGAAGTGCCGATAGCAATGAAAATATCCGCCTGAGCCAATGCAGAGTAGATTTGCTCCATAGCAAAAGGCATTTCACCAAACCAAACAATATGCGGACGCAATGGTGATGGAAACTGACAACAATGGCAACGTTCATCAGTCGTCAGAGGACCTGCCCAATCGAACACTTGCCCGGACTGACAGCAACGGACTTTGAGTAACTCACCATGCATATGCACCGTGCGATAGCTGCCCGCCCTCTCATGAAGATTATCGATATTCTGGGTAATCAGCAGAAAATGATCACCAAGCTCATTTTCCAAGACAGCCAAAGCATAATGCGCCGCATTCGGATTTATTTCCGGTTGCTGAAGCTGATGACGCCGGGCGTTATAAAATGCCTGTACCAGTTCCGGATCTTTCTGAAAACCTTCCGGTGTAGCAACATCTTCCACCCGGTGTTCTTCCCATAGTCCATCAGAGGAGCGGAACGTCCGAATACCCGATTCAGCCGAAATACCCGCGCCAGTCAATACCACTACATAAGGTTTTTTCATATTCAGTGCCAATCGATTATCCCTATAGAAAATTCGACTACGAAACCTCTGATGCCGCAAACGCTTAACCTTACGAAACCGACCAAGCCGACGACGAACACGCATATGATTTCCTTATAAGATTTCTTAGTACTGCTTAGGTTTCTATTTTTTATACCATAGCGCCTTTGTTTAGCTCATGCCAATAGCCGGCTGATTATTTCCCACTTAAAATCCGCGCCGGATCAAGTCTGCTTGCCCGTCTGGCCGGATACCAACTTGCCAGTAAACTCAGAATCAAAGCCGTCGCCAGAACATACAGCACATCCATGCTATGTAGCTCAGATGGCAGGAAATCAATGAAATAAACATCACCGGAAAGAAATTGATGGCCGATCAGCTTTTCCAAACCATGAATCAGGGCCGTCAGATTCAGTGATGCCACCACGCCGACTACCGCGCCAGCAATACTGCCTACCATACCCGCCAATAATCCATACCAGAGGAAAACCGCTCTGATTTGCCCATCTTTCGCGCCGAGGGTTCGCAAAATAGCGATATCACTGCTTTTATCTTTTACCGCCATGACCAGTGTAGAAACGATATTAAAACACGCTACGCCAATCACCAGAATCATCGCCAGATACATAATGCCGCGTACCATCTGAATATCCTGATACATATAACCGTAATTTCTTATCCAACTACTGATATAAACATATTCTTGTGAGGCTTCACCGGCAGCCCGTACCCGTTGATCAGCGGCAAACACATCATCAACCTTGATCGCAATTCCGGTGATCCCCTGACCATAATCCAAATATTGCTGTGCATCAGCCAAAGGAATCAACGCCAGGCTGTGATCAAGTAAGCCACTTAGCTGAAAAATTCCGCTAACCTGTAAACGTATCCGCTTTGGTTGCAACAGTTTCATTTCCGGATCATTGTTCGGGATCATGACAGTCAACCAATCGCCCTGTTTAACCTTCAAAGCATTAGCAACGCCCTGCCCAAGAATGACCTGTTGATGACCCGCCTGAAAGTCTTGCCATGCATTACCTTGTACAAACTGTGGTAATGAACTGACTTGGGCCTCAGTGACTAAATCAACACCTTTCACCTGAACAGCATGTAAGCTGACGCCTTTTTCCATTAATCCGGTAAAAGTAATATAAGGTGAAGCAGCAACTATGCCGATTGTGTTTTTTACCCGTTCTAATGCCGGCCGCCAATGCTCAAGAGGCTGATTAACTGCATAGATTTCACCATGAGGAACGACCGAAAGGATCCGGTTTCTCAATTCGCGCTCAAAACCATTCATGGCACTCAGACCAATAATCAGAACAGCGACACCAAGCATAATCCCCAGCGTGGAAATCACTGAAATCAGGGATACCATTCCACCACGGCGGCGCCCCCGGCTGAATCGCAGAGCAGTGACTAAAGAGAGAGGCAAATTCGCCATTACAATGCCCCCGCCAGGGTCAATTTATCCTGTAAATAACCATCCTGCATCTCCACCTGACGATTCAATCTGCCAGCCAGTGTCAAATCATGGGTGACAACCAGAAATGCTGTGCCTTGCTGTCTGTTAAGCTCGCCCAATAATTCAAAAACGCTATCTGCATTACGTAAATCAAGGTTACCGGTAGGTTCATCAGCCAAAACTAAAGAAGGCTCATTAACTAAGGCTCTGGCAATCGCCACTCGCTGGCGTTCACCCCCTGATAATTCTGACGGGCGGTGATGGGCCCGTTTCTCCAGACCAACAGCCGCCAACATTTCCAATGCTTTCTTCTGTGCCTGGCTGCGGTTTTTTCCGCCAATCAGCAGAGGCATAGCCACATTCTCTATTGCGTTAAAATCAGGCAACAAATGGTGAAACTGATAAATAAAACCCAATTCATGGTTGCGCAGCGCTGCTCTGGCTTTGGAGGACATTTTATTCAAAGAGTGCCCTTTAAAAAGGACTTCACCGGAGGTCGGTGTATCCAATCCCCCGAGCAAATGCAGAAGCGTACTCTTACCTGAGCCGGAACTCCCGACAATCGCCATCATTTCACCCTGTTTGATAGCAAAAGTGACATTTTTCAGTACTTCGGTCAGTACTTGCCCTTCCTGATATTTTTTACACAAATTATTACACAGCAGTAATGGTTGATTATTCATAACGCAAAGCCTCAGCAGGTTGAATGGCAGCAGCACGCCAGGAAGGATATAACGTAGATAACAAGGCGATAACCATCGCTGAAATGGCAATTGTGGCTACCTGTAATGGCTCAATCGCAACAGGCAATTCAACACCTGAGGTTAACAGACCAACCAATGGCATTAAGTTATTAAGCTGGCTGGAAAGCAGAACACCAAGCCCGGTTCCCAGTAATGTACCGATGATCCCGGCACCGGCTCCCTGGATCATAAAAACGGTCATAATCTGACGGCGTACCAGCCCCTGTGTTTGCAAAATCGCCACTTCACCTTGCTTTTCCATCACCAGCAAGCCAAGCGAAGTAATGATATTGAATGCAGCTACAGCAATAATCAGACTTAACAGTAAACCCATCATATTTTTTTCCATCCTTACTGCCTGGAAAAATTCACCTTTACGTTCACGCCAATCTTTCCACAACAATCCTTCAGGCATAGTTTGTAAGCTCAAACTATCTACAGCCAAGGGTTCTGTGAGATAGAGGCGCCAGCCGGTGATGTTACCCTGCGGATAACGCATCAGACGAGCCGCATCTTGCTGATTAACCAGAACCTGTGTGCCGTCTACTTCACTGTTAGAAGCAAAAGTACCCACAATCGTAAACAGACGCTGACTGGGAATACGCCCCATCGGTGTCAATTGGCTTGCCCCCGGCACCATAAAGCGGACCCGATCACCACGTTTTACCCCAAGCTCCCCGGCCAGTTTTTCGCCCAAAATCGCATTATAGCTGCCGGGTTCAAGTTGCTGACGATAAGTGCTGATCAAATATTCCGTCAGCGGTTCATATTCATCAGAAGTGATACCCAACATCACGCCCACACCAACATTGCGGGGGCTTTGTAATACGACATCTCCCACCACCAAAGGTGTAATCCTGCTAACTTGTTTCAAATCCGCAAGCTCGCTGGCCGGATGCTTTTCCGGATCCAAAGAACCATTCACCGACGTCACAATAGCCTGCGGCATAAAACCAAGAATACTGGTTTCCAGTGAACGCTCAAAACCATTCATCACGGACAGTACTGTAATTAATGCAGCAACACCGAGAGTAATACCAATTGCCGACAGCCATGAAACAAACCGGCCAAATTTGTCAGCCGCACGGCCACGCATATACCGCAAACCTATAAATAATGAGACAGATTGAAACATGAAATCTGTTACTCCCCTGTTGCCAAAGCAAAGTGTTCGAGGATAATAAAGGGTAGCTATACTTTATGGAACCACCAACGCCCAGATCTGTGGTTTTTTTTATTTTCTCTCAACCTGCCAGCGTGTTTACTTTAAGACCATTATGAGTCGAAAAATCTGTTGGGAATGGACTGAATCATAGAGAACACATTAACGCTTATGTCCTCAAAATACCGTTATGAACTTCCTGAACGCCGCGGTGATAGCCGCCAGTTAGGTCAACTTACTGGCGCAGCTTGTGCTGTAGAGTGTGCTGAAATTGTCGAACGCCATCAAGGCCCTGTAGTACTGATAACCAAGGATATGCAAAACGCTTTACGTCTGCATGACGAAATCCATCAGTTTACCGATTGTCCTATTGATCTCCTTTCTGACTGGGAAACATTGCCGTATGACAGTTTTTCTCCTCATCAGGAAATTATTTCCCATCGCCTGTCCACACTCTACCGCCTGCCAACAATGACCAAAGGTGTTTTAATCCTGCCAATAAATACCTTAATGCAACGGGTTTGCCCGCATGAATTTCTTCGCGGACATGCGCTGGTTATGTGCAAAGGTCAGAGGCTTTCGCGGGATAAACTGCGTACGGAATTGGAACAGGCGGGCTATCGCAGTGTTGAACAAGTGCTAGAACATGGCGAATTTGCTACCCGTGGCGCCCTGCTTGATCTTTTTCCAATGGGAAGCGAGCACCCTTATCGTATTGATTTTTTCGATGATGAAATTGATAGTCTGCGAATTTTCGATGTTGACAGCCAACGCACGCTGACCGAGGTCAAGCAAATCAACTTACTGCCCGCTCATGAATTTCCAACGGATAAAGAGACTATTGAACTGTTTCGCAGCCAGTGGCGAGAACGTTTTGAAGTCCGTCGTGACGGTGAACACATCTATCAGCAAGTCAGTAAAGGGACATTACCCGCAGGAATAGAATATTGGCAACCCCTGTTTTTCAACCAACCCTTGCCTTTGCTATTTGATTATCTGCCAGACAACACCTTGATTATTAATCAAGAAATAAACCCCGCCGCGGAACGTTTCTGGCAAGATGCTCAACAACGTTTTGCGAGCCGTAAAGTTGACCCCATGCGTCCTCTTTTACCACCGGAAGAACTTTGGCTTCCGGCTGATAAGCTATTCTCCGAACTCAAAAACTGGCCCCGCATTCAACTCAAAACGGAAGAGCTCAGTAAAAAAGCCAACCACATCAATCTTGATTATCAGCGACTGCCGGATCTCGCCGTTGTTGCACAAAATAAGGCGCCACTGGATAAGCTTCGCCGTTTCCTTGAACAGTTCAGTGGCCGCGTTATTTTCTCCGTTGAGAGCGAAGGCCGAAAAGAAACATTGCAAGAATTGTTGTCACGAATAAAGATTAAGCCAATTAAAATCAGCAAATTACATGAAGCACAACAATCAGGCTACTTTTTGATGATTGGTGCGGCTGAACAGGGTTTTATTGATGCAAAGAATGCGTTTGCTCTGATCTGTGAAAGTGACATGCTCGGTGAGCGTGTTGTTCGCCGCCGTCAGGATACCCGCCGTACGATCAATACAGATACCCTGATCCGTAACCTTGCAGAACTACACCCCAGTCAGCCAGTGGTCCATTTGGAACATGGCGTTGGCCGTTACCAGGGGTTAACCACTCTGGAAGCAGGTGGGATCAAGGCTGAATATCTGATCCTGAGTTATGCCGGTGAAGACAAACTCTATGTTCCGGTGTCTTCCCTGCACCTGATTAGCCGCTATGCGGGTGGCGCGGATGAAAATGCGCCATTACATAAACTTGGTGGAGAGGCATGGAGCAAGGCCCGCCAAAAAGCGGCTGAAAAAGTACGCGATGTGGCTGCGGAGCTGCTTAATATTTATGCTCACCGTAGCGTAAAACCAGGGTTTGCTTTCAAGCATGATTGGGAACAATACCAACTGTTCTGTCAGAGCTTTCCATTTGAAACTACGCCAGACCAAGAGCAAGCGATTAACGCTGTCCTCAATGATATGTGTCAACCCGTAGCGATGGATCGCTTGGTTTGCGGCGATGTGGGATTTGGTAAAACCGAAGTTGCAATGCGCTCTGCATTTCTGGCCGTCCATAATGACAAGCAAGTGGCGGTATTGGTTCCGACAACGCTTCTGGCTCAACAACATTTTGATAATTTCCGTGACCGCTTTGCTAATTGGCCGGTACGTATTGAAATGATATCCCGTTTCCGCAGCGCGAAAGAACAGCAGCAAGTCGTTGAGATGGCAGCCGAAGGTAAAGTCGATATTATTATCGGTACTCATAAATTGCTGCAAAGTGGCCTGCGCTGGAAAGATCTTGGTTTATTAATTGTCGATGAGGAACACCGGTTTGGTGTTCGCCATAAAGAGCAGATCAAAGCGATGCGCGCCGATGTGGATATTCTGACACTTACCGCAACTCCTATTCCGCGAACGCTCAATATGGCAATGAGTAGTATGCGGGATCTCTCGATCATTTCGACACCGCCCGCCCGTCGCCTGGCGGTCAAAACGTTCGTGCGCGAATATGACAGCCTGGTTGTTCGGGAGGCTATGTTGCGTGAAATTTTGCGCGGTGGTCAAGTCTACTACCTCTATAACGATGTTGAAAATATTGAGAAAGCAAAACTACGCCTCGAGGAGTTAGTGCCAGAAGCACGGATCGCCGTTGGTCATGGGCAAATGCGTGAACGGGATTTGGAACGGGTGATGACCGATTTCCATCATCAGCGGTTTAATGTCCTGATTTGTACCACCATTATTGAGACAGGCATTGATATTCCAAGCGCCAATACCATCATTATCGAACGTGCTGACCATTTCGGCCTGGCTCAATTGCATCAACTGCGAGGGCGTGTCGGACGCTCTCATCATCAGGCTTATGCTTATCTTTTGACACCACATCCGAAAGCCATGACAACCGATGCGCACAAACGTCTGGAAGCAATCGCTTCCCTTGAAGATTTGGGCGCTGGTTTTGCACTGGCGACCCATGACCTTGAGATCCGCGGAGCCGGTGAACTTCTCGGTGAAGAACAAAGCGGCCAGATGACAACTATTGGCTTCACACTCTATATGGAGCTACTGGAAAGTGCTGTCAATGCATTAAAAGCAGGTCGTGAACCTTCACTTGAAGACTTGGCGAATAGTCAGACAGAGGTTGAATTGCGTATGCCTGTTTTACTGCCTGATAGTTATATTCCTGATGTCAATATGCGTTTATCTTTCTATAAACGCATTGCCAGCGCCAGAGACGAATCAGAATTGGCAGAATTAAAGGTTGAATTGGTAGACCGGTTCGGCATATTACCTGATCCTGGGCGCCATTTATTACAATCAGCGGCCATTCGCTTATCTGCTCAGAAATTAGGGATTAAGCGCATAGAAGCCCATGAAAAAGGCGGTTTCATCGAATTTAGTGAGAAAAATAAAGTTGATCCAACTTATCTGATCAGCCTGTTACAGAAACAGCCTGAGATTTACCGGCTGGATGGCCCCGCTAAACTGAAATTCATTACTGACCTGAACCAGAGGATGGCGCGTCTGGAGTTTATTCAGCAGTTAATGAGTACTTTTGAACACCATCAAGTAAGTTTTTAAGCTGTTTTTTTACTTCCCCTGTGATTGATTATCAGTCCGTGGGGAAGTGCTGTAATTTACTCATTAATACTTATTCTGAAACAATAATCATAATCCTTACTTATGTAACTCACACATTTCATAACCCGAAATAATACATTAAATAAAATAAAGATACGTCTCACTCGTCTTATTGACGATAAATTTCAGAAAAATCGCTAATATAAAATGGGGCAATAACCTCATTTCGCTTACCTTACCTAACCTTAAGTAGTATCTAATTATAGAGATCGTACCAGTTATGTAAAATTCTAATAACCTAGGAAAACTGTGCCTTATTGCAACAATCAATCAAATATATTGAGTAATTATAAAAATCATATTCAAACATATTGTTTATTAGAAAATAAATTATTATTTATTCCTAAATATTATATTATATTTTAATTGCATTATTTTACACTTCGTCTATACCAATTAGTTAAACTCGTATTTATCTGTTTTAGCAAAGAATAGATATTCACGACAAATATGAGAAATAGTCATTATGCAAAGTATCACTTACAATAACGTCACTTCTGATAATGTTTCTTCTGGCAATATTTCCATGCAGATTTTACATGAGTTGTTACAATACCGCAGGCGTCTTACCGATTCAGAAAGAGATTTAGCGCAAGAAGAAAAGCTTGTTAAAAGCGTACAGTTACCCAGAATCGCGTATTTCATCAGGAATAAAAAACCTATCGAATTTATTTTGCCGGCATTCCCAACAAAATCACCGAATAAAAATAAAGTGCTTGGCACTGCTCCCGATATGGCAGAACGCTTATCTTTGACTTTTCTTAATTCTTTGTGCCAGCGTATACAGCTTTATTATCCTCTTGGAGCCCGTATTATTATCTGTTCAGATGGGCATGTTTTCGGTGATTTAATTCGTGTCAGTGATGAAGTTATCAGTCAATATCATGAAGATATTAAACAATTAATCAATGAGATGGGCGCTATAAACTTAAGCACATTTAATCTCAATGACGATAAGAACCTCTGCGAGCATAGTGATGATTTCAATTTACAGAGGCATATGTTAGTAAAACATTACGCCCGAACTGAAGAATCCATTAAAAATCAACTGTTGCAAAACAGTGATGGATTGCAATTGTATCGCGCGGTTACCCGCTTTTTATATGAAGACAGCTTATTACCCGGCTATACCGGATCAAACAATGCCCTGCAAAAAGATGCCAAACAGAGAGCTATCGGTGTTATTCAACGCAGTTGGGCATGGGGAAGTTTATTAGATACCCATTTCCCTGAAGCCATACGTCTGTCTATTCATCCTCAGCCAGCAGACAGCATTAAACTCGGTATTCATATGATGCCAACCAGGGATGATTGGTTAACCCCCTGGCATGGCGTTGCAGCCAATGTAAATGGGCAGTTTATATTAATGAAACATAAAGAAGTTCAGATGATGGGCGGAAAATTAGTAAATATTCATGGAAAACCCAGCCATTATGTAATTTAAAGGAAAATGACTATGACAGATTTAAACAAATTTCAGACAGAAGAGATAACGCCTTTTGGCCTGAAGATTACACCACAATATTCCGACCAGCATATTGATACGCTATCAGTAGAAGAATTAAAACAACTGATTAAAAAACATCATTTGCTTATATTACGTGGCTTCAAATCTGACTTATCTGATCACGAGAAATATGAAGATTATGCCCGTGATTGGGGAGAAATAATGATGTGGCCGTTCGGTGCTATTTTAGATGTTCGTGAACATCAGGATACGACCGATCACGTATTTGATAACAGTTATATGCCGCTTCACTGGGACGGCATGTATAAACCGACCATTCCCGAATTTATTATGTTCCATTGCGCACATGCGCCAGACAGTGACCAAGGCGGCAGAACAACCTTCGTCAATACCCGCCTTGTGGTTGCTAATGCGACTCAGCAGCAATTAGAACAATGGAAAAATATATCTGTTACTTATCGCATTAATAAAGTCACTCATTATGGTGGCGAAGTCCATTCTCCTTTATTGGAAAAACATCCCGATGGAAATGGATTTGTCATCAGATATAATGAACCCGCGGTAGATGGTGAGAAATTCCTAAATAAACATGCTATTGAGTATCATAATATCAATCCTGATCAGGTAGCAGAATTTCAACAGGATTTTATCAATACGCTATACGATAAACGCCATTTATACGCTCATGCATGGCAAAAAGGCGATTTAGTGATTGTGGATAATTTCTCTCTGCTACATGGGCGAGAAGGATTTACGTCTAAATCAGAACGACATTTACAGAGGATCCATATTCAATCTGATCCCGTCTTTAACAATCAAGCATTAATAGCGTAGAAAGAGCAGGAAAGATCCATTATCTTGACTCCCATTGTAGTTATTGGTTACTCTGCCACTACAATGTAACTATCAACTGAAACAGAATATAAATCTGTTGGGAGTCAATCATGATCCGCCCTTTTAACACACAGGATATGGATACTATTCTGGATATCTGGCTATCAGCATCATTGATTGCCCATAATTTCATTGATGCTGATTTTTGGAAAAGCAAAACAGATGATATGCGCAATATCTATATCCCATCGTCAGAAACCTATGTATTTGAAGAACAAAGCTTTGTGAAAGGTTTTCTCAGCCTATACGAAAACCGTATTGCTGCTATCTTTGTTTCACCATCAGCGCAAGGAAGAGGTATCGGTAAGCAGCTGATCAATTATGCCAAAAATCTACGAAATAAACTGGAATTAGAGGTTTATTGTCAAAATAAGGACTCTATCGGTTTCTATCTTAGCTGTGGTTTCGTAGAAAAAGGAGAAACAATAGATAAAAATACGAATAACCCTGCACTATTCATGGAATATATTCATACCTGATTTTATTAATTAAAACCCACCATCCACTCCAATGAGAGATAAATTCCAAACGAACAGAACTATATATTCAATATAAAATCACATTCAGTAATAATCAATACAGATAATACAGCCACTCCCTAACAGAATAGTGGACTAAGAAATAATAATAATATGAAATACACATTTGTAGTTATAATAAGGAGGCAATTAACCAAAGAGGAGAATGACAATGTCCATATCCCTTGAGTACTTTAAATCTGCAAAATTCGACGGTAATCTATATCTTAAATGTTATGGTGAAATGAGTGACAACATAGAAATAAAATACAAGTTAATAGATTCAGACACAAAAGATATATATGAATATTATAGTGACGATAATCAATTAGCTTGTTTTACCTCACTTAAACCCGCAAATTACACAATAGAAACCACTATCATTGAGAATGGAAAAGTAATTAAAAAACTTCCACCAGAAAATATAGAAATAAAAGAATCAGATTTTCTGTTTGATATAGATAGAGAAATAAATAAAATCATTAGAGATGAAAGCAATGATATTAGCTATCCATTACTCAAACAAACACAGTCTGAAGATAATATTATTTCTTTAAAAGGAAGCAATCATATTCCAAATGATAATTTTAAGTACAATCTTGAAATCATGTTTTTCCCAGATGGATTAAAAAGATTAGCAGCTGAAAAAACTGACTCATTACCTGTTTTTAATGCATCTAAACATAAAATGGAGATAAAACCTGTTTTTAATAAAGACGATTTTGATAAAAAAACCTGGAAAACCCAAGAATTCAATAAATTAACTTATCTTTACAAAATAGAAGCGGATATTAACCATTCTGATTTAGTCAAGTTAGCCGATGAATTGGAAAAACTGGATTATATCGAGTATTGTTCTCTCACTCCTGTTTTAAAATATCAGCCTCCACCTCCTCTGCTTTTATCTAAAACAGAAGAGGTGATTGCCGAATTTGATTCTCATATCATTACGCCTGATTTTTCATATCTACAAGGGTATTTAGACGAATACAATGGGATGAATATCAGAAATGCCTGGGCTACGGGTTATAAAGGTCAGGGTATCACTGTGCACCATCTTGATTTTGGTGTTTACCGAAACCATGAAGATTTGGTTGGTAATATTACTGTGATCAACAGCCGCCCTGAAACACAAGACTGTAACCACGGTACAGCGTCCACCGGATGTATTGCAGCAAAGAATAATGAATTTGGTGTGACAGGTATAGCTCACGAATGTCATTTCCGTTTTTATGACATTGATGACTTTGACAGAATAATATATAGTTTTTCACCAGGAGATATTATTAGTTTAAATATTCAAATTGTCGCCAATAATAGATATTACCCTTTTACCTATATCAAGTCTAATTGGCAGAAAATAAAAAGCTGTGTTGACGCAGGTGCAATTATTATCTTTTCTGCCGGTAATGGCGGTATTAATTTAGCCTATGATTTCACCTTCCCTAATTATGGCGATCCTGGCGGTATTATGATTGGTGCCTGTACATCAATTAATGGATACAGGTTAGGTTTTTCCAATCATAATCTCCATACCAGTTTAAATTCCTGGGGTGAAAATGTCACAACCACTGGATATTCAAACTTACAGCGCCTGCCAGGAAATAATAGAAACTACACTCGTAGTTATAATGGGACATCCAGTGCAACACCTTTAGTTTCCGGTGCGTTAGCGCTCGTTCAATCCTATGCTAAATTAAAATATCACAGATATTTTAATTGCTCTCAGATAGCAACACTGATTAAAAATAGTGGCTTTTCAACCGGAGAACTACAGGGAATGGGTTCTCGCCCAAATGTTGCAAATGCTTTCAAATTAATTGATCGTCTGTTTTCTTAATTAAGATAAATTATTTCAAACTAAATAAGTGATGCTTTATCAAGGCCACTCATTATTTCACGAGTGGCCTTATATCGATTAAATAATTAATGCAATTTTAATCGTGGACGGATCACACGGTTAATTCCACCGACCAACATCATCAAGCCAGTTTTAATATAACCATGCAAAGCTACCTGATGCATTCGATATAATGAAATATAGACAGCACGAGCCACACGCCCCTCTATCATCATTGAACCACGCATTAAATTACCCATCAGGCTACCAACCGTACTGAATTTAGATAATGAAACCAGAGATCCATGATCTTTGTAGATATATTCTTTTAACGGTTTGTCATTCAACAACGCGATAATATTGCTATGGCAACGGCTAGCCATTTGGTGAGCCGCCTGTGCCCTTGGAGGAACAAAACCCCCTTCTTTCTTCGGGCATGATGCACAATCACCAATGGCGAAAACATGGTCATCAAATGTCGTTTGCAGCGTTGGCTTCACTACCAGTTGATTAACCCGGTTAGTTTCAAGGCCGGCAATATCTTTCATAAAATCAGGTGCTTTGATACCCGCCGCCCATACCATGAGATCCGCTTTAATCAATTCACCCTCTTTGGTATTCAATCCATGCTCATCAGCACTGGTTACCATAGTTTTGGTCAATACATGAACGCCAAGTTTTGTCAGCTCCTGATGTGCCGCAGCAGAAATGCGTGCCGGCAATGCAGGCAAAATACGCTCACCCGCTTCCACTAACGTCACATTCAGTGCTTCTGAACTCAGTCCCTCAAAACCATAGCTGTTAAGCTGTTTTACCGCGTTATACAATTCTGCTGATAACTCAACACCTGTTGCCCCACCCCCAACGATAGCGATATTAACCTTATCTTGCTGACCACTGCTTGCTGAGTATTTAAGAAACAGGTTCAGCATTTCATTATGGAAACGATGCGCCTGTTGTGGGTTATCCAGGAAGATGCAGTGTTCTTTCACACCTTGCGTATTAAAATCATTAGATTTACTGCCCAGAGCCATAACCAGAATGTCATAACTCAGTTCACGTTCAGGAACCAACACCTCGTTATATTCATCCCGGATCTCAGCCAAAGAAATCTTTTTGGTGTCACGATGAATATCGGTCAACGTGCCTAATTGAAAACTGAAATAGTGATTACGGGCGTGAGCCAGATAACTCAACGCATCAACCCCATCGTCGAGTGATCCTGTCGCGACTTCATGTAATAACGGCTTCCATAAATGACTTTGGTTACGATCCACCAGCACAATTTCTGCTTTCTTTTTGCGCCCCAGCTTATGCCCCAGACTGGTTGCCAGTTCCAAACCACCAGCACCGCCACCAATGATCACAATTCTCTTCTTTGGTGTTGACATGACTACTCCACTAAAAATGTAAATCAAATGTTATCTAAGGATATTAAAACAATATCCTTAGATAACATTTAGTTTGAAATAAATAACTGATGTGATAGTTCCAGAATACCACGGCTGGTTAGTGGGTCATACCAAAATTGAACAACATAAAATTCTTTTGAAGAAATAAACATCAATCATAAAGATTGTCAATTTATTTTCAGTTGATTGGATTTGGCTCGATAAACGGGGAGTATGTAACTCCCCCGTATTCCCTTG
This sequence comes from Photorhabdus temperata, assembly GCF_025384845.1. Lineage (NCBI taxonomy): Bacteria > Pseudomonadati > Pseudomonadota > Gammaproteobacteria > Enterobacterales > Morganellaceae > Photorhabdus > Photorhabdus temperata. The sequence continues at coordinate 14,543 of NZ_JAJAFX010000052.1, forward strand.
GCATTCCCCTATTTCTTCTCAGACAAGTTGAGAAATTTTCCGTTATATAGAGCAGAAATTCGCGGCTGTGATAGTCCCATGCGTTTTGCCGCTTCTGTTTGATTAAGCCCCAGTTTTTCAATTGTATTTATGATCTGAATAGCCAAATCAGCTTTGATTTTCATATCTTCGGCGCCAGGTAAATTTAGATCAGCAAAAACATTGCCTGAACCGATTTCAAAATCATTTTCATCATATCTTGCCATCTCTTAACATCCCTCACCGAACACAACACTGCCATTTCTCATGTAAAACCGTTAATGCTTTATTAGCCTGCTGCCAGCGTTTTGAATTCTTTAGCTCATTCAGGCTGAATTGGCCGCCCTGATGATACAATTCCGAGACTTTTTCTGCTTTGGTCTGAGGCAAGTTATCAAGCACACTGACCGCCCCGTCACGGTTATTACACACTAGGATCATGTCACAACCTGCATTCAGCGCAGCCTGCCCGCGTTCAGCGTAACTGCCCATAATCGCCGCCCCCTCCATAGAGAGATCATCCGAAAATATCACACCATTAAAGCCCAATTGCTGACGCAGTACCGATTTCAGCCAATATGACGATCCGCTGGCAGGATGCTTATCCACCTGAGAATAGATCACATGAGCCGGCATAATCGCATCCAACAAATTACGCTGGATAAAATCACGGAAAATAGACATATCATGACAACAAATAACGTCCAGCGGACGATCATCGTGGGGCGTTTCTTTATGAGAATCAGCATTAACCGCACCATGCCCCGGAAAATGTTTACCCGTCGATTTCATACCGGCAGAATGCATTCCTTTAATAAAATGCTCTGCCATCATCTTGGCCTGCTCAGGATGTTCATGGAATGAACGTTCACCAATAGCTGCACATTGATGACCTAAATCCAGAACAGGCGCGAAACTGATGTCGATATCCATTGCAATCATTTCAGACGCCATCAGCCAACCCGCTTCTTCCGCCAATTTAATGCCATTGAAATTATCACTCAATCCAGCAAAAGACTGGGCCGCTGGTAAACAGGTGAATCCTTCACGGAAACGCTGAACTCTGCCACCTTCCTGATCAACGGCAATCACAAGACGATGACGGGATGCCTGACGAATTTGACGTACCAATTCACGTAATTGCTCAACATCATGAAAATTGCGAGTAAACAGAATTAAACCGCCCACTAATGGATGTTGCAAAATTTCCTTCTCTTCATTATCAAGTTCATAACTGACAACATCTAACATTACCGGACCCATAACATTCCTCGCTTGTATTCATGTGCTGCAATCAATGCAGCGTGATTGATTTAAAACGTTAGACCAAAAGAGAGACGCAACGGTTGCGCTAACGCTAAAAATTGTGGATTACCACTCTGTTTCCAACGCACTTCAAACCACATCAAAATCATATAGTCAACCCAAGGTTGCCAACGTTTGATCTGACGCGTCAATAACGTTCGATCCCGGTATCCTGAAGGCTGACTGCAATAGCAGCGCAAAAAATCCTGCTGCTGCGGTTCATCCCAATGATTGGTTCGAAATAGCGTCGCTAACGCAAATCCGATATCGGTATCAGCTGCATATTCCCAGTCAATGAGTTTCAGCCCCTGAGGCGTATTAAGCAAATTACCGCAATGAACATCCATATGGACAGGTGATAGTTTTAGTATTAAAGGCATCGGAGAAGATATAAATTGTTTATGCAGCCGCAACCACCGAGGAGTAAGGCGTGCTTTATCAATTTGCAACCAGTGGCTTTCTAACTGATGCCGTAGTTGAAGCGGATAACCGAACAGCGGCTGATGATGCAAAGTGGTCAATAATGCCGCCAGTTTTTGCAGAAAATCAGGCTGAGAAAATTCATTTTGCTCAATAAGATGACCGGGCAGCCATTCTAATAACAACCAATGGGGATCCATTGCAATGACTTGCGGAGCAATTTTTGTCTGACTGAGATGACGCAGGATGGCGTTTTCACGCTGACGGTTAACGCCAAGCTGCTTCCCTTGCTGCCACTGTCTGCGGCCGACAATATGATATTCGCCATCGGTGGCATAATAGCTTTCATTTGTCAGACCGCTTAACGGCCTTATCTTCCAGTTGCCTGCTGTTATATAAGGCCATTGCCTGCATAACGCCCGCAATAAACAATCTTGATTACTTAACGTCACCGTGTCCTGACCAGAGAATCTCACCTGTCTGTACAATCATCAGTTGCATAACAATATCTCGCTTATCACTGTTACCTGAAACGATAGAATAGAGAACATAATCCGCATTTAAGTAACGGGCCAGACCAATCGCTTTGCTGCGTAATCCCAGGCTATCTTCTTCCGACAGGCCCAAAGATTGGCGAGCGCTCTGTACCTGATTTTGCGGTACTAATGCAAAAACATTTTTGTTATTGATGGCTTGACGCAAAACATCAGTGACTTGCATGGTTTGCAACACACCATTAGTGTTATTTTTTACTGTATCAACTAGCAGTAACTTGCCGCTTTCCAGCCCATTTGCCTTAACCATTTGCTCTACCAATGGTTGCACAGTCCCTTCCCAGTCAATTTCGCGCATTTTAGGTAGCTCAGGAACTTTCTCAGGTGGTGGCGTCGGTTCCGTTGGGGTCACGGGTATAACCGGAGTGGGAGGCTCAGGCTGCTGCGGAGGCAAAGATGGACAACCAGCCAGAAACATGACCGATAGCGCTACAAAAACAATTCTTTTCATCAACCTATTATTCCAATTACAGAGTTTAAAGAAACAGATAAGTTTCTGCTGTGACACCAGCAATCTATTATCGGTTCAACTTCAGTAATAAAATCAGTAGCATTTATTAAAAATCGAGATATCCGGGACTATTCTGAGAACAATACCCCCGAATATCTGGCTATATACTATATAAACGAATTTTGGTACTTCACATTCACTTCAACAGTAATGGCCCCAAATGGCGGCCGCCAACCAGATGCATATGAATATGGTAAACTTCCTGCCCCGCATGACGGTTACAGTTCATAATCAAACGATATCCATCTTCGGCAATGCCTTCCTGTTCAGCAATTTTCGCTGCAACCGTCATCATTCGTCCCAACGCGGCTTCATGCTCTGCCTTGACATCGTTCACTGTCGGAATCAAAACATTGGGAACAATCAAAATATGAATCGGTGCCTGTGGAGAAATATCGCGAAATGCAGTGACCAGATCGTCCTGATAAACAATATCAGAAGGTATTTCACGACGAATAATTTTGCTGAAAATAGTTTCTTCTGCCATCACATTTTCCTTTTATTCAAATAACAAGAGATATATGAGCGCTTACAAATCACAAATTCAAGTTGATAAATCAAATTTTGCATACATCAACATGAAATAGATCGCAAAAATTCTGCGTGGTAACCTGAGCCAGTTCCTCAATACTCACACCTTTGAGCACAGCCATATATTCCGCAACATCACGCACGTATGCAGGCTGGTTTTCTTTGCCACGATACGGCACCGGTGCCAGATAAGGAGAATCGGTTTCAATCAGGATACGATCCAACGGTACATATCTTGCCGCTTCACGAATTTGCTCCGCATTACGGAAAGTCACAATACCGGAGAACGAAATGTAGAAGCCTAAATCCAATAATTCTCTGGCGGTATCTTTATCCTCAGTAAAACAATGCAAAACACCACCACATTCTTGTGCCTGTTCTTCACGTAATACCAGCAAAGTATCATCACGGGCACTGCGGGTATGAACAATAACTGGCTTATTGAGTTTACGGCCGATACGAATATGTTGACGAAACGAGGTTCGTTGTAGTTCAGCATTATCCTGCTGATAATAGTAATCCAGCCCGGTTTCACCCAATGCGACAACTTCATTCCCGGCAGCTAAACGTGCCAGCTCATCAAAATCATAGCCTTCATCCAGATTAAGCGGATGAATACCACAGGAAAAGACGATATTTTCCCGTTCACCGATCAGGGTTTTCATTTGCTGGAAACCGGGTAGCGTAGTCGCTACTGCCAGCATAAATTTAACCTCCCGATCCGCCGCTTTTGCGACAACATCATCTACATTTTTATGTAGTTTTTCATAATCAAGACAATCAAGATGACAATGCGAATCCACTAACAACATATTAAACTCGTATACAAAAAAGATTTCAAAATTGTGAAGTAAACTGTTTTTCCCAATTAAGCAATTGCTCTGTCAGTAACAGCTCTCTGTTTACCCCCACGACTGAGAGTAGTTGATGACGACAATGCATCCAATCATCAACGCTTTGTAGTAAAACAGCCATAGTATGCATGGAACTTAATTGATAAATCAGCGTTTGGTGATCCTGATTGATGCAATAACTCTGCGCCTGCTGTTGCCACTTTACCGCATCAAGCAACAAACTGATAAGCCAATGAAGGCGCTGCGATGCATCTTCGTGATTTAACTGGGATAAAAGTGATAAAGCATCACGTTTATCCAAAGCCTGTTCAACAGCCTGGCAGAATTGCCTCCGAATTTGCCATCGCTCCGGTTGCAGCAATTGTTCTGCCGCAACAGGTGCTCCCTGAGACAGTTTCAACGCCGTCATTGCATCAACCGAAGAAATAACAGGTAACTGTTTTTGCAACCAATAAAAGCTGGTTTCTGCTTCAGGCACCGGCAGAAAATAGTAAAAACAGCGACTGCGCAAAGTTGCCAACAGGTTGGCTGGCTGACGACATTCCAGAAGAAAATAGGTATGTTCCGGCGGCTCTTCCAACGTTTTCAATAATGCATTGGCAGCAGCATCTGTCAGACATTCAACCAAAGGCAGCCAGACAATTTTTACGCCGCCTTGCTGAGAACGACTATAAAGCTTTTCCGTAATCTGGCGTACTGCTTCCACACCAACACTGGTTTTACCCTTCTCCGGTGACATAATATGCCAATCAGGATGAGTTTCTGCCATCATCAGATGACAACTATGACACTCCCCACAACTTTTCATCCCCTGTTTATTCTGACACATCAACCAACGGCTTAACCCATATATCAACACATCAGCCCCGGTACCGGCATTAGCATGAAGTAATAAAGCATGATGGCCTCGTCCTTGCTGATGGAATTCTACCAACTGACGGTATGCCTGATTAAGCCACGGATACCAATTCATCAGCCATTTTCCTGCTGTTTCAGCCATTGCTCAAGGGCTTGGCAAATATCGGCTTGTACCTGTTCTATTGGTTGAGCAGCATCAACGGTCACAATACGCTTATCTTGTGCCGCAAACTCCAGGTAACAGCTGCGGGTACGATCAAAGAAATCCATCGACTCTTTTTCAATTCTGTCTAATTCCCCGCGCTCACGGGCGCGCAGTAGACCTATCTGAGGAGGAAGATCAAGATAAATAGTCAGATCAGGGCAAAAATCACCCAGAACGGTATCACGCAGCGAAGTCATCAAGTTTTTATCAATACCACGTCCTCCTCCTTGATACGCCTGAGAAGAGAGATCATGACGATCACCCACAACCCATGCACCGCGGGCCAGAGCAGGTTTAATCACATTTTCGACCAATTGTACCCTGGCTGCATATAACATCAGCACCTCGGCTTTATCCGTCAGAGATTCACCTTCAATACCTTGCTTAATCAACTCACGTAGTTTTTCTGCCAGTGGTGTTCCACCCGGTTCACGGGTAAAAACTAAGTCCTGAATACCATGCTGCTGCAATCTTTCAACGACTGTTTTCATCGCTGAAGTTTTTCCTGCACCCTCTAACCCTTCAATAACAATAAATTTGCTGTTCATCTGCTCTGTCTTAATCCCTGACGGTAAATATTCACCGCTCTGTTATGCGCCGCCAGATTGGTCGTAAAAGTATGACCGCCTTTACCATCCGCAACAAAATAGAGAAATTCAGTTTTTGCCGGGTGCGCAGCTGCTTTTATCGAAGCAAGACCAGGCATAGCAATTGGCGTAGGTGGCAAGCCATTAATCATGTAAGTATTGTATGGCGTCAGTGTGGTTAAATCTTTGCGAAAAATAGTGCCTGTATATTTTTCGCCTAAGCCATAGATTACTGTCGGATCAGTTTGTAGCCGCATATTCAACCGTAAACGGTTAATAAATACAGAAGCTACTTTTGTCCGTTCAGCCTCAATACTGGTCTCTTTCTCAATTATCGACGCCATGATCAACATTTCATAAGCACTTTTATAGGGCAGGTTTTTATCGCGCTTTTGCCATTCTTCTTCAAGCGTCATTTGCATCTGTCGGTATGCCCGTTTCAGTAATGCGATATCGCTCGTCCCCGCCGTATAGTGATAAGTATCCGGATAGAGCCTCCCTTCCAAAGTATCAGTCTCTTTGATACCCAGTATTTCAGCCAATTCCTGAGCACTTTTATCATTCAGTTCATGTTTAAGATACTCAGATTGTTGTAGTATTTCCCACCAGTCAGATAAACGGCTGCCTTCAACAAAACGGACCGTAAATTGCGCCTCTTTGCCACTGGAGAGTAATTGCAACATTTCCCTCAACGTCATTTCTGGTGTCAACTGGTAAGTTCCCGCTTTAAATTCAGCAAGTTTTGGCTCCAGCCTTAATAACCAAAGGAAAATATGACTATCTTTAATCAGGTTATCCTGAACCAATAATGCTTCCAGACTATGACGGCCAATACCTGCCGGCAATGTAAATACCCGATCTTGTTTGATTGCCAATGTTTGATCTGCAAATCTTTCAACTTTCTTATAACCAGCATAGAGTAATATTGCCGCCACAATGACAACCAAAGCCAATAGGGCAAAAAAGTGCTTTTTCCGTTTCATCAATTAATCACTTAAACACAGAGCGAATTACAACTTCAGACATTCAGGAAGCAAATATTCATACAGCTCCCTTGACTGATATTTCCATGCGGGCTGATTTTCATGAGCCTGAATTTCACTGACAGGTATCACCGGCATGAGAGAATTGCAAACTATTACCTCGTCTGCATAAGCCAATGTTTCAGGATAACGATTTACACAGGAGAGGTAATAGTCACTTTCTGATAATAACTGTATTATTTTTTCCCGCATCACACCTTCAACTCCACATCCCCGCAAATCAGGAGTATACACATCTTTTCCTTTACGCCAGAAAATGTTTGCAGTACAGCACTCAACCAATAAACCATCTGTATCGAGTACCAAGGCTTCATCAGCATTTGACTTTTCGATAAATGATTTAATCAATACCTGTTCCAATCGGTTAAGGTGTTTAATTCCGGCAAGATAGGGATTTATTCCCATGGGTATCGGACTGAGCACCAGAGAAAGGCCTTCCTGACGTTGTTTCAGATATTTTTCAGGATAAGGAGTGAGAGACAAGATCTGATTTGGTTGTGTAAAACCCTGTGCACTGTAACCACGCCCTCCAGCTCCACGGGAAAGAATAACTTTAAGTACGCCTTGTCCAGTAGTGGAAGCAATCTGCTTTATATGGTTTTCAAGCTGTTGCCAATTGGGCTGTGGAAGAGATAACCTTTCAACGCCTTTTTGTAATCTTTGGATATGCAATGACAGCAAAGCGGCCTGTCCCTGCTCTATTTTTGCTGTTGTAAAACAACCATCCCCGAATTGAACTGAACGATCATTCACTGGCAAATAGTCGCACCGCTTTCCATTAATCCAATACATATAACTTTGTTCTTAATTACTCAAAAAAGGTATTTCAACCAACTTATCAAGAAGCGGTATCATAGTATATAGCCGACATGAGTGCAAAAATGCCCATAGAGCCTGCCACGAAAAGAGCTCCAATAATTATTAACTATTGGAGCTCTTTATTCTGTCGCCTTAAAGTATTTACAAAAATAAGGCTTATATCTTACGGAAAATCAGTGAGCCGTTAGTACCACCGAAACCGAAAGAGTTACATAACGCATATTCCATGCCCTCCACCTTGCGGGATTCGTGAGGAACGAAATCCAGACGGCAGTTCTCATCCTGGTTTTCCAGGTTGATAGTTGGTGGAACAATTTGATCACGCAGTGCCAGGATGGTGAAAATAGATTCCACTGCACCAGCAGCACCTAACAAATGGCCGGTCATTGATTTGGTAGAACTGACTAAAACATCTGTGCCTTCACCAAATACTGACTCAACTGCATGGGATTCCGCTAAGTCGCCGGTTGGTGTTGAAGTACCGTGAGCATTAATATATCCCACCTGCTCAGTGGTAATACCGGCATCTTTCAGGGCATTTTCCATCGCCAGCGCAGCGCCAGCACCATTTTCTGGTGGTGACGTCATATGGTAGGCATCACTGCTCATACCAAAGCCAACAATTTCCGCGTAAATTTTCGCACCGCGTCTCTTCGCGTGCTCATACTCTTCCAGCACCAGAATACCTGCACCATCCCCCAGAACAAAACCATCACGGTCTTTATCCCACGGCCGGCTTGCACCCTGTGGATTATCGTTACGGGTAGACAAAGCACGGGCAGCGCCAAAGCCACCAACTCCCAGTGGCGTACTGGCTTTTTCTGCGCCACCTGCCAGCATAATATCCGCATCATTGTAAGCAATAATACGAGCAGCATGACCGATATTATGCACACCTGATGTACATGCTGTGGCGATAGAGATACTTGGGCCACGTAAGCCGTAAATGATACTCAGGTGACCTGCCACCATATTTACAATCGTGGAAGGAACAAAGAATGGGCTGATCTTACGAGGACCACTAGCCACTAACGCACCGTGATTCTCTTCAATAAGACCCAGACCACCAATACCAGAACCAATAGCCGCACCAAAACGACTAGCATTGGCTTCTGTTACTTCGATTCCAGAATCTTCAATAGCTTGCACACCTGCTGCAATACCATATTGAATGAAATCATCCATCTTTCGTGCATCTTTGCGCGAAATATTAAAATCTTCGTGATTAAAATCTTTAACCAGACCAGCAAATCTAGTTGCATGGCGACTGGTGTCAAAATGGTCAATCAGGCTGATACCACTCTGTCCGGCACAAACAGCTTTCCAAGAAGATTCAGCTGTGTTACCGACAGGAGATAACATGCCTAGTCCGGTCACAACTACTCGACGCTTAGACACGCTTATCCTCCAGGGAGGGAAATAATTTAGGGCAGAAACATAGGCGGTCGAGTGACCGCCTAGGTGTGTTCACTTATTCGCTTTGGTTCTGGACGTAATCAATAGCTGCCTGAACTGTAGTGATCTTTTCTGCTTCTTCATCTGGAATTTCGATATCGAACTCTTCTTCCAGAGCCATTACGAGTTCAACTGTGTCAAGAGAATCAGCGCCCAAGTCATCAACAAAAGAAGCTGAATTAACAACCTCCTCCTCTTTAACACCAAGTTGTTCAACGATGATTTTTTTAACGCGTTCTTCAATAGTGCTCATGCTATTAAATTTCCTATCAAAATTCGCTTTCGCGATGGTTTTCGTAGTTTATAAAATACAGGAAAAGATGCAACCAAATCCCGGCTGGTCGAACCACAATCTTGCTCTATTTTGCGTTATTTAACACAAAAAATGCAACTGGTTCGCTCACTTTTTAGTTCATGTACATGCCGCCATTGACATGTATTGTTTCACCTGTGATGTAGGCCGCTTCATCAGAAGCTAAAAAAGCCACAGCACTGGCAATTTCTTTCACATCTCCAAGCCTCTTAACGGGTATATCATTCGAAAAGTTTGCCAACTGCTCATCTGGCAACTTCTTGAGCATATCCGTTTCAACAAGCCCTGGAGCAACAACGTTAACCGTAATACCCCGAGAAACGACTTCACGAGCCAATGTTTTACTGAAACCAATAATTCCTGCTTTTGCCGCAGCATAGCTCGCTTGCCCAGGGTTACCCATTGATCCAACAACAGAACCAATAGAGATAATACGGCCATAACGTTTTTTTATCATAAAGCGCATTGCCGCTTTTGACATACGGAAGACGGAAGAAAGATTAGTGTCAATAACATCCTGCCACTCATCATCTTTGATGCGCATCACCAAGTTATCACAAGTGATACCGGCATTATTCACTAAAACGTCGATTCCACCAAACTCGGTACGAATAGCAGACATCAACTGTTCAATAGATTCAGGATCAGCGACATTCAGTACAAAACCTTTACCTTTTTCACCAAGGTAAGCACTGATAGCTTCAGCGCCTTTTTCACTTGTTGCTGTACCAATGACATAGGCTCCACGCTCTGCTAATAGCTCAGCAGTTGCGCGGCCGATCCCACGGCTGGCACCTGTTATTAATGCAATTTTTCCATCTAATCTCATGTATTGTCCTCAATGATTTTCCAATGTGGTTACTAATGAAGTTGTGTCATTTACCGCTGCTACACTTAAGGTATTGACAATTCGTTTAGTTAAACCCGTCAAAACTTTACCTGGCCCTATTTCTAATATCTGTCCGACACTCTGTCCAGCAATAAATTCAACTGTTTCCGTCCAACGGACAGGATTATAGAGTTGTCGTACCAGTGCATCACGGATAGCTTCAGCAGATTGTTCTATTTTCACATCAACATTATTTACCACCGGGAACTGAGGATGATTGAATTCAATTCCTTCCAAAACAACTGCCAGCTTATCTGCGGCTGGTTTCATCAATGCGCAATGCGACGGCACACTGACAGCCAAAGGCAGCGCGCGTTTTGCACCCGCAGCTTTGCATGCAGCACCAGCACGTTCTACAGCCTCTTTCTCACCGGCAATAACAACCTGCCCAGGCGAGTTAAAATTAACAGGGGAAACAACTTGCCCCTGAGCAGCTTCTTTACAGGCTCTGTCAATGGATTCATTATCTAAACCAATAATAGCATACATTGCACCAGTGCCTTCAGGTACAGCTTCTTGCATCAATTTGCCACGCAGTTCAACAAGACTAATCGCTTGTTTGAAATCAATGACCCCCGCGCAAACCAGTGCAGAATATTCACCAAGGCTATGTCCAGCCATTAATAATGGTGCTTTTCCACCTTTTTCCTGCCAGACCCGCCAAATAGCAACCGAGGTTGCCAATAACGCAGGCTGGGTTTGCCACGTTTTATTTAATTCTTCTTCCGGCCCCTGTTGAACCAAAGTCCAGAGATCATATCCCAGCACATCAGACGCTTCAGCAAAAGTTTGCTCTACAACCGGGAACACTGTAGCCAAATCGGCCAACATACCAAGGGACTGAGAACCCTGCCCAGGAAACACCATTGCAAATTCAGACATGTTCATTTTCCTGTCAAATTAAAAACGTATCAGTGCTGAACCCCAAGTCAGTCCACCACCAAAAGCCTCAATTAAGATTAGCTGACCACGTTTAATCCGACCATCACGCACTGCCTCATCAAATGCAGTAGGTACCGATGCCGCGGAAGTGTTACCGTGACGATCCAGCGTTACCACCACTTTATCCATAGTCATATGCAATTTCTTAGCTGTCGCTGCGATAATACGCAAATTAGCCTGATGAGGTACCAACCAATCCAGCTCACTATGCGATAGATTGTTAGCCTCTAATGTTTCATCAACCAAATTAGCCAATTCACGGACTGCAATTTTAAAGACTTCATTACCGATCATGCTGGCATACGCCGGTTCTTTCCGATTCTGGCGATCCTGATAAGGCAATACCAACAATTCACCATAGCTACCATTTGCATGAAGGTGAGTTGAAAGAATTCCTGGCTCATCAGAAGCCCCTACCACCATCGCGCCCGCACCATCACCAAACAGAATAAGTGTTCCGCGATCTTCTGGATTAAGCGTTCTGGTAATAGAATCAGAGCCAATGACCAGCGCATGCTTTGCCGCACCCGTTTTAATAAACTTGTCAGCAATACTCAGTGCATAAGCAAAACCAGAGCAAGCAGCAGAAATGTCAAAAGCAGCTGAATTCTTGGTACCCAACATGTGCTGAATTTGGCACGCAGAACTTGGGAAAGCATGACTGGATGAAGCTGTTGCCAAAATGATTAAATCAATCTGATCTTTATCAATGCCAGACATTTCAATTGCTTTTTCCGCAGCCCAAAGACCCATCATCGCAACCGTTTCATCATCAGTAGCAATACGCCGTTCACGGACACCTGTACGGGTAACAATCCACTCGTCAGAGGTATCCACCATTTTTTCTAAATCAGCGTTAGTGCGCACTTGCGCAGGCAGATAACTACCTGTACCTAAAATTTTTGTATACATGTATGTTCAGTCACTCTTGGGTAATGCTGTTGCCAGGCGGGCAGCAATTCTATCAGGAACCTGCCTTTCAACGGCCTGAACAGCCTGTTCGATTGCGGCTTTAAACGCATGCTCATTAGCCGCCCCATGGCTTTTGATTACGATTCCATATAATCCTAACAGACATGCGCCATTATACTGGTCAGGGTTCAGGTGACCGAAGCGTTTTGTCATCCGTTTTTGCAACCACTTCTTGACTATTTTCAACAACCAGGAAAATTTTTTCTTTTGTCCATCCGATGATTTGAGCAAGGATAAGATAATCCTGATTGCTCCTTCCACCGTTTTTAACATCACGTTACCTGCGAAGCCGTCACACACCAATACATCGCTCTTGCCTGTCAGCAACTCATCACCTTCCAGATAACCAATGTAGTTTATTGCCGGAATGCTCTTTAGAACAGTGGCGGCTTCGCGGATATTATCCAGCCCTTTACTCTCTTCTGTGCCAATGTTAAGCAGTGCTACCGTAGGGTTAGCTATACCGACCACTTCCTCTGCCATTACTGAACCCATAATGGCGAATTGCACCAGCATACGACTATCGCAATTAACATTGGCGCCCAAATCCAGTACCACCGTTTTCTGTTGCTTCAGATTGGGCAATACTTGCATTAAAGCGGGTCTGTCAATACCATCAATAGATCTTAGCATCAATTTGGACAGCCCCATCAATACCCCGGTATTCCCTGCACTAACGCATGCTTGCGCCACACCGGATTTCACTAAATCCAATGCAACACGCATTGATGTACCACGGCTGGCACGAATTGCCTGCGATAGTTTTGCACCGTTAGCCACAACCTGTTCGGCAGGAACCACCTGCAACCGACTGAGCAACTTAGCATCGGTATTTGCAAGCAAAGGAGAGATGGTATCGGGGATCCCGACCAACAATAATTTAAGTTTAGGATTAGACGCCAGTGCCTGCAACGCAGCAGGCACCGTAACGCGAGGACCAAAGTCCCCGCTCATGGCGTCTAACGCTAAAGTCAGATTAGTCAAGGTATCAACTTGCTAATGACTGGCGGAGATTATTTGTTGATGACCTTGCGGCCACGATAGTAGCCATCAGCAGTCACATGGTGACGCAGGTGAGTTTCACCAGAGGTTTTATCTACAGATAATAATGGTGCGGTCAGTGCATCATGGGAACGACGCATACCACGTTTAGAACGAGTTGGTTTATTTTGTTGTACGGCCATTGACCTTACTCCTTAAGTACTTTTCTTTAAACTGGCTAATACGGCAAATGGGTTTGGTTTTTCAGCCTCTGGAGGTAATTCACCAAACACCATATCCGCGTCGGACACTTCACAGTGTTCAGAATCATGTACCGGAACCACCGGCAGAGAAAGAATTATTTCATCTTCAATCATCGCCAGCAAATCTATTTCGCCAAATTCGTCAACGTCAATTGGCTCATACTCTTCCGGTAATGCCTCAGCCTGCTCATCATTGATGACCGGGCTAAAACAATATGTTATGTGAACGTGATGGCTGAAATTACCGCCACAACGCTGGCACTCAAGCGTAACATCCACATCGGAATGCCCACGCACAACTGCCAGACGTTGATTATCTATCTGAAACGATAAAACGCTGTCTACATCATTGTCCACGCTAACCACAGATTCCGCGATACGCAAAACTTGCTCAGGAGAATAACTACCTGTGTAGTCTAATCGTTTCTGAGCTGCGCGAAGCGCATCAATGGTCAGGGGTAATTTTACCTTTTGCATAAGGCGCGCATATTATCTTTGTAATGAGATATAGTCAAAGAAAAAGGCCACACATCTGCACCTTTCCGCCAAGTATTCGCTTATTAAGCCGGGCTTAGTTTAAAATGCCTGCAATTATTTCGCCATTTATTTTGGAAAAAATATGACACAAATCGTTTTAGCTTCCACATCAGCTTACCGCCGTATGCTACTGGAGAAACTCCGTTTGCCCTTTATATGTGCGGCTCCCGATGTTAATGAAACACCTCAGATTAATGAAAATGCAGAACAGCTCGTTATGCGCCTGGCACAAGCCAAAGCACAGGCATTACAAACAAAATATTCTCAGCACTTGATTATTGGTTCTGATCAAGTTTGCGTTATTAATGGCGAAATTACCGGCAAGCCACACAGTTTTGAAAATGCATTTAAACAATTACGGCAAGCCAGTGGTCATTGCGTCACCTTTTATACCGGCATTTCTCTCTTCAACAGCAAAACCGGGGTAATTGATACCCGTTGTGAATTATTCAATGTTTATTTCAGGGATCTAACTGATGATGAAATCCGGGCTTATTTAACAGCGGAAGAACCGCTTAATTGTGCCGGAAGCTTTAAAAGCGAAGGATTAGGGATTACTTTATTTAAACGGCTTGAAGGAAAAGATCCAAATACTTTGGTCGGCTTACCATTAATTACATTGACCGAATTATTAATCCGCCAGGGGGTAAACCCACTGACGGCAATATATTAATGACAATTACTTTTACGCAACACATTTATACAGTAGCGCAATTGTTCATCCATCGGTGCTTCAACACGCAATGTCTCCCCCGTTGAGGGATGGGTAAATTTCAACGCACTGGCATGCAAAAACAGGCGATTAAGGCGGGTATCTGATAGTTGAGAATCAAAAGCCTTATCGCCATAACGATCATCAAAAGCGATCGGATGCCCAGCGTATTGAGCATGCACACGGATTTGATGGGTCCTGCCTGTCACTGGGCTGGCTTTCACCAGCGTTGCATTGGTAAAACGCTCTTCTATTTTAAAACGTGTTTCAGAAGGTTTACCTTCGCCATTCACTTTCACAATCCGTTCACCACTTTGCAGGATATTTTTCAGTAGTGGCGCCTGAACAACCTTGCAATGTGATTGCCATTGCCCCCGTACTAAAGCCAGATAATCTTTCTGCATCTGTTTAAGCCGTAATTGCTCGTGCAAGGCCCGTAAAGCTGAGCGTTTTTTAGCAATTAACAAAATTCCCGAGGTATCACGATCCAAACGATGCACCAATTCAAGGAATTTTGCCTCTGGGCGCAAAACCCGTAACCCTTCAATAACGCCAAAACTTAAGCCACTGCCTCCATGCACGGCTGTACCGGCAGGTTTATTAATCACCAGAATATGGTCATCTTCATACAAAACACAGCCGTCCAGTGCCGCCACTTTATCCAGTTTGGCTGAAACCGGCGGCGCCTGCCGTTCTGCAACCCGGACAGGTGGAATTCTGACAACATCTCCCGCAGACAATTTATATTCAGGTTTTATCCTGCCTTTATTTACCCGGACTTCACCTTTACGCACAATCCGGTAAATCATGCTCTTAGGAACGCCTTTCAGACGCGCTAATAAAAAGTTATCAACACGCTGTCCAGCCTCATCGTCATCAATAGTGACAACTTGTACAATTTGATTATTCGTTTTCATGACCGTGATTTTAATTACCCCTCAAGCAGAGCGCCACTCATTTTTAAATATGAGTAAAAATCATGCATACTTTCCGGCTGCTGCCTTTCCTTCTTTAAGATAAAGACTAAATATTAACTATTTCTTCATATTTCATCAGAAAAACCACTTAAAGGCATAAAGTCACCTTGCTATCACCCCAACAGCAATGGAATAATGCGTAGCCACCATCAGTTTTTTAATTCTGAATGGCGAAGTTAAACGTTTGTTCTTTGTTTGATTGCACAAAAACGCAGCAATGGCGTAAGACGTACTGGGGAATCAAATAATTAGCGGGCTACGGGTAGCAGCTTACTGGAATTGGATCAAATCCGCTTCATTCATATTTGCAGATTATTCCTAGAAAAGAGTGCTGTTTTTTAAGTGAAAATTCAGGCTCGCCGAAAATATGCGTCTCTATACAAACGACAACCGGGAGGTTGGCGGATTTGTAAAAGACACGAGACCATCGGTTATCAGTAGCTCATCTATATTTGCCCGTGGCTCTATAACTAATGTAAAAATAATGAGTAAGTTACAATGAAAAGAATGCTAATCAACGCAACTCAGCAAGAAGAGTTGCGTGTTGCTCTGGTTGACGGGCAACGCCTTTATGATTTGGATATCGAGAGTCCAGGACACGAGCAAAAAAAAGCAAACATCTACAAAGGTAAAATCACCCGAATTGAACCTAGTTTGGAAGCCGCTTTTGTTGACTATGGTGCTGAACGGCATGGTTTCCTTCCTATTAAAGAAATAGCCCGCGAATACTTTCCCAGCAACTATCACCCTCACGGTCGACCTAATATCAAAGATGTTCTCAAGGAAGGCCAGGAAGTTATCGTTCAAGTCGATAAAGAAGAGCGTGGCAATAAAGGGGCTGCATTAACCACGTTTATCAGCCTGGCAGGCAGTTATCTGGTATTGATGCCTAATAATCCCCGTGCCGGCGGTATTTCCCGCCGTATCGAAGGAGATGACCGCACAGAGCTGAAAGAAGCCTTGGCCTCTTTAGAAGTACCGGAAGGAATGGGACTGATTGTCCGCACTGCCGGCGTCGGTAAATCCGCAGAAGCCCTGCAATGGGACTTATCGTTCCGCCTCAAACACTGGGAAGCGATCAAAAAAGCCGCTGAAAACCGTTCCGCCCCATTCTTAATCCATCAGGAAAGTAATGTCATCGTCCGTGCTTTCCGTGACTATCTGCGCCCGGATATCGGTGAGATCTTAATCGACAATCCCAAAATTCTCGATCTGGCACGCCAGCATATCACTGCGCTTGGCCGTCCGGATTTCACCAGCAAAATTAAACTGTACAGTGGCGAAGTCCCTCTGTTCAGTCACTATCAAATTGAATCTCAAATTGAATCTGCGTTTCAGCGTGAAGTTCGCCTGCCATCAGGTGGGGCTGTCGTTATTGATACCACAGAAGCATTAACCGCGATTGATATCAACTCTTCCCGTGCAACACGCGGGGGTGATATCGAAGAAACAGCGTTTAATACCAACCTTGAAGCAGCAGATGAAATTGCTCGTCAGTTACGCCTGCGTGACCTTGGTGGCCTGATTGTTATCGACTTTATCGATATGACACCCGTACGCCATCAACGTGAAGTGGAAAACCGTTTACGTGATGCTGTCCGTCAGGATCGCGCCCGCATTCAGATTGGCCGTATCTCTCGCTTTGGTCTGCTGGAAATGTCCCGTCAGCGCCTGAGTCCGTCGCTGGGTGAATCCAGCCATCATGTTTGTCCACGTTGCAGTGGCACAGGAACTATCCGTGATAACGAATCCCTGTCACTGTCCATTTTACGTCTGATTGAAGAAGAAGCGCTGAAAGAGAACACGCATCAAGTACATGCCATTGTTCCAGTACAAATCGCTTCATATTTGCTAAACGAAAAACGCCAGGCGGTCAGTGCAATTGAACGCCGTCAGGGGGATGTTGGCGTGGTGATCGTTCCTAACGATCAAATGCAGACGCCGCACTTCTCTGTTTTGCGCGTGCGTAAAGGTGAAGAAGTTTCTACACTGAGTTATCTGCTTCCTCAGCTTCATGAAGCTGGGATGGCCAATCCTCAAGAAGATGTCCAACCTGAACGTAAACGACCTGAGCAGCCCGCTATTTCTGCTTTTGCCTTACCAACCGATGCGCCGGCACAACAGCCATCACATAAAGTAAAAGAGAAAAAACCTAACCAACCTGCTCAGGTTAAAACGGAACAACCTGGCCTCTTAAGCCGCATCTTTACTGCTTTGAAAAAAATGTTCAGCGCAGAAGAAGAAAAGCCAGTACAAAAAAAAGACAATAAATCGTCTGGTCATGATAACCGGCGCGCTTCTGAGCGACGCAATCAGCGCCGCCAGAATCCACGCAAAGATCGTGATGATAATAATCCACGTGATGAGCAACGTAGTAACCGCGACCGAGACGAACAACGGAAAAACCGTCATACTCAGCAGAAAAATGGTGCTCAAGATAACCACGCGACGATAGATATCGCTGCTCGCGAAACCCAACAGCAGCAACGTCGTGAGCAACGTGCAGAGCGTCAACGCCGTCGTCAGGAAGAAAAACGCCAGCAGCAACTTGAAACCCAGAAACCAGAAATCGTTGAAAGTGAGGTTGAAGAACGTCTGCCGGTTATGCCACGCCGCCAACGTCGTCAGCTTGAGCAAAAAATTCGTATCACAGATGAAGTGAAAGAAACGACAGCGATCACTCCACTGCCTGTACCTGTTGTTACAGAAGAACCATTACCTGCACCGGTTGACATGCAAGTAGAAACAGTTCAGCCACAACAACAGACTGAAAATAAAGAGCAACAAGACAATGTGATGCCACGCCGCTCTCGTCGCTCACCTCGCCATCTGCGTGTCAGTGGTCAACGCCGGCGCCGTTACCGCGATGAGAGAAATCTGCCTCAATCACCGGTACCATTATTGCTGGCTGTTGCGTCACCGGAAATGGCTTCCGGCAAAGTTTGGGTTCGCTATCCGGTAGTTCCGGTTTCCACAGAAATTCCTGAGGAGATTTCTGTTGTCGAACAACAGAATGAGGTACTGCCAACAATAGCAGCAGAAACAGCACCTGCGATAATCGTTGTAGCTGAATCTGAACCAACCATAACTGAATCACCTAATGTAGCAGAGGTATCGGAAGCTTATCAGGATGAAATTAAACCTGAAGCAGCCATTGCAGAAGAAAATGATGTTGTTCTGCAACAAACTGAATCAGTACAACAAGAGCTGTCAGTTATTGCATCTGTTGCGATAACACCAGTTACGCCTGAATTTGAACAGCAACCAAAAGTAGTTGTTTCTGAAGAAATTGCAGAAGTGGTTACGGTCGAAGAGAGTAAAGATGAAACCGTTAAACAACCTGTTGCTATAGTCAAAATTCATCATGCTTACGCGCCGATGACCAAAGCATCCGCTCCAGAGATGATCGAACAATCTATTGTTATCAACGAATGGCAACGCCCTTTTTCTGATTTCGAAGGGAAAGGAGGCGCTGGAGGTCACTCAGCCACTAACGCAGCCACTTCCCCAATGGCTAAACCGCGATATTTTGAATAACAATATCATTTAATATTAGCAAAATGGCTCTTTTTTGGGAGCCATTTTTTTTGCCACTGCCTCCACAAAAATACTTGTCATTAATTTCATTCCATCTGTATGATGGTTTAAAATTGAGCAATTATCATTCTATTGACTCATTATCATTTGATCTGGAGAACAACCTATGAAACCGTGGCTTATTTTTGGTGCAGGTAGCGGGATTGGACGCCATTTAGTCACTATCGCGTTGCAACAAAAACGCCCCATAACTGCATTAATCCGCAATTCTCAGCAGGCTTTTGAACTCAGCGCCTTGGGCGTCAAAGTGATACATGGTGATGCCTGTGATGCTATGAATGTCGAAGAAGCAGTATTAAATGCCGGTTCAGAAGCAATTGTGTTTTCTACTATTGGTGGAGTTGACTCAGATCTCTTCGGTAATATGACTATTATTGATGCCATTGAGAAAACCGGAATAACACGTATGTTACTCGTTACATCAATAGGTTGTGGAGAAGGTTGGAAAACTCTGTCCCCTAGGGCTAAATCATTATTTGGTCAATCTGTTCGACGTAAATCAATGGCAGAAAGCTACCTTCAAACCAGCTCTCTGAATTACACAATTATTCGCCCAGGCGGATTAACAGATAAGCCAGGAACAGGCCATTGCCAACGATATCAGAATGAAATGCATGGTGTCGTCAGCCGCAAAGATGTTGCGCATCAACTGGCAATAATGGCAGAAGAGGAATCTTCATATCAGCAGATTTATGCCTTAATTGATCCAGAGCTTAAACCTGATTGGCCTGCTGCGTAATTGCTAAGAATAACCACGCATTCATGCGTGGTTATCTGATGATATTACTTAGGTTCACCCATTGTTTTCAGTTTTTTAGACAATTCACGGCGTTCTTTAGAAAGATCCGCATTTTTAATGATGTGATCATCTATACGGTCTTCATAATCACTACGCATGTTCATAATGATGCTTTGAATATCCTCAATTGACATACCCGGCTTGATGTATTCACTCAGGTTATCAAGCAACAAAACACGTTTCTGGTTGTCACGTATTTTCTTTTCGTTATCCACGATCTCGCGCTGTAACTTATTCTTACGACGAAACATACGCACAAACTCCAACACATTGTGGAATGACGGTTTATTTACGTTATCCATTTTCATACCTTTCTTTAACCCAAACATACAAATTATCCAATCTGAACATACAATACAGTCTAAAGCCATTAATAGACAAGTCAGTTTCCGTTCTTTATTGATTTTAATTGATTACAGCAACCGGTTAGCTTCCTATTCTTCGCTGAAAAATTTAGCAAGCTGATTAGTCGAAAACAACAGATCAATATAGATGAATAACAAATAGTCAATCTTTCACTGGTAGAAACACACGTTTTTTCTTCCCTGCCCTTTTCATTTCTTACCACAGTCAGATCCGAAGCTCGATGTTTGTTAAGCACTATAATCGCTACAATGGCCTAAAAACGGAATTATATATCTATCAGATAAAAGACTTATATGTGATAATCATTCTTATCCTATTTCATGAAAATTAAATTGAAAACTATAAAATTAATCTTACTTTACCTGAAAATATAAGTACTGAATTAATTATCAAAAAAAACAATAAAACACAAGCAATTAATTACATGTAACACTATTAACGCCTTAGATAATAAATATCTTGTATAACCTAAATTATCGCAATAAATGTAATTTTCTGAAAATTAACTTTAATAAAAACATGCAACAATAACAGGAATA
>NZ_JAJAFX010000053.1:0-35162 GCF_025384845.1 Photorhabdus temperata
CCGAGCGAAGCGAGACAACAACGCGTAAGCGTTGGCCCGAAGGGCGAGGCCGTAGGCTGAGTCATCCTGCACGACCCACCATCTTAGATATTCATTCAAAAGACTCCCTTAGGTATTTGTTAGCTCAGTCGGTAGCGCGGTTAGCTTTTAATCCATTAGTTGCAGGTTCTGGCCTGGCAAATCATCTTTAATATGTGATATCCCGATTGTGCAAACTATTCGTGCCCAAACCACCTATACCAATAATGTCAGATGAGATAAGCTTTACGTAATTGTTGTGCTAGCTAATTATTAGGATATAAAAATGAATCTCTACGGACTCGTGGCTGATATTGGTGGTACGAATGCCAGATTAGCACTTTGCAATTTGAAGGATGGGGCTATTGACCAGATTAAAACATATAGTGCAAAACAATACGCTGGGTTGGAGTCTATTATCAGCCATTATTTGGCGGAGCAAAAAGTAATAATAACTTATGCTTGTATCGCTATTGCCTGCCCGATAAATGGTGATTGGGTGGAAATGACTAACCACCAATGGGCATTTTCTATTAGTGAGCTGAAACAGGCGCTTGGGCTAGAAAAATTAGATGTTATTAATGATTTCACTGCCGTATCTATGGCTATCCCCATGCTGACAGAGGAACATAAAGTTCAATTGGGAGGGGGAGCTGCGGTTGAAGATAAACCAATTGCTGTTTATGGTGCTGGAACTGGCCTTGGTGTGGCTCATTTGATAAAAGCGGGCAAGCAATGGATTAGCTTACCTGGTGAAGGCGGCCATGTAGATTTTGCGGCAAATAGTGAAGAACAAGATGCAATATTAGCTGTTTTACGTCGCAAACTGGGGCATGTTTCGGTAGAAAGAATCTTGTCCGGTAGTGGATTAGTGAATCTCTATCAGGCCATTGCAATTTTGGATCAGAGTCAGCCGGAAGATTTAGAACCCGAAATAGTGACGCAGCGGGCATTAGATGAAAGTTGCCAATATTGTCATCGTGCCCTAGCACTATTTTGTGAAATTATGGGGCGATTTGGCGGGAATTTAGCTTTAAATATGGGTGCTTTTGGTGGTGTATATATCGCTGGTGGTATAGTGCCGCGGTTTTTTGATTTCTTTAAGCAATCGAATTTCCTTTATGGATTTGAGGATAAAGGGCGCTTTAAAACATTAGTACAACAGATTCCTGTTTATCTGATTACTCATCCGCAACCTGGATTATTAGGCTCAGGGACATATCTACGGCAAAAACTTTCACTGATTGATTAAGTTATAAAGGCAGATATATACATATTGGAAATAATGATTGTATATATCTGACTAAAATCTCTGAAAATATAAATTATGACTTTGTATTATATCTATTTTTCCGTAAATATTTTTATATTACCTATGGTTTATTTTCAACAATAAACCATAGGTAATATTGCTTAATATTGACAAATATAATAATTTCTTAATTATTTGAAATGGAATTATATTGTTAATTCTAATGAAAATATATTAATTCATTGCAATGTTATAGATATCTGTTTCAAATAAATAATTGTGTGTAACCACTTAAAACAAACATATCATATTGAAAAGTATAACAAATTAATATTTTGTTTATGTTTTTAGTGTTTTTTAATAAATGGATTAATCAGTAAATAGATATTTTTATGATGATATAATAAAGTGTCTTTTTTATTTTTTTATTGATTATATGGTTAATTAAAGAATTATAAAAGGATATCAAGATCTTAAATGCGAGATTATATTTTATATGGCAAAAATTTTATTTATGGTACGAAAATATTGATTTATATATGAAAATATTATTGATTTATATATCACTGTAACACTGACTTGTGCTTTCAGGATAATTAGAAATTGGATATGGTTATAGATTCTTCAAATAAAGTTTCTATTAATATGAATTGGTTATATTTTAATCCGAATGCTGTTATACTCTTTTCATATAATCTTGTATTTGGAATGTATGCCAAGAACATGATTTTTTAGTCTATCTTATTATTTATAAAGAAAAAATCAGACTGTATTAACGTTGGTGAAGTCATTTTCTGGCGTCCCCTGCAGGGATCGAACCTGCAATTAGCCCTTAGGAGGGGCTTGTTATATCCATTTAACTAAGGGGACAATACCCGCATTATAACTGCTTTTCTTTCCTAATATAAGGCGTTATGAACTGTTTGCCTATTTAGTAACCACTCAAATTGAGTACCATTCAAGTTGAATTGTCAGTAATATTTATACTGTTGATGATCATCGGTGGGTAATGCACAAATTGATTTGCCGGATCTAGAGGTTATTACTTGGAGAAATTTATGACGTATCGTTTGGGCGGAATCGCTCTTACCGCCGCATTGTTGGTGGGGTGTGCCAGTTCATCTAATACTGTTGAGCAGGGGCGTTCAGACCCTCTGGAGGGTTTTAACCGTACAATGTTCAACTTTAATTATGATGTTCTTGATCCTTATATTCTACGTCCGGTCGCGGTTGTATGGCACGATTATGTACCAATGCCTGCCCGAAATGGTTTGGGTAATTTTCTAAGTAATCTCGAAGAGCCGGCTAGCATGGTAAACAGTTTCTTACGTGGTAATCCGTATCAGGGAATGAAACATTTTAATCGTTTTTTCCTGAATACCATTTTTGGGATGGCGGGGTTGATTGATGTTGCAACTATGGCAAACCCTAAGCTGGCAAAAGAAGAGTCAAAACGCTTTGGTAGTACTCTGGGCTATTATGATGTGGGATATGGTCCTTATGTCGTATTGCCGGGCTATGGCAGTTTCACTCTACGTGATGAAGGGGGAAATTGGGCTGATATGACTTATCCAATGCTAAGTTATCTGAATATCTGGATGTCAGCCGGTAAATGGGTATTTGAAGGTATTGAAACTCGTGCTCGTTTACTGGATTCTGATGGTTTGTTGAAGAATTCATCAGATCCATACCTGATGATGCGCGAAGCTTATTTCCAGGGCCATGATTTTATGGCAAGTGACGGTAAACTGGAAGCCACGAAAAATCCGAATGCTGAGGCATTACAGGATGAGTTGGACAGTATTGATTGATGTTGCTTCTGGTTTAACTCTATAAATAAAAAAGGATAGCAGCAAGGCTATCCTTTTTTAGGCGCTACATATTATCAGAATGCGTAGTTGAAGTTCACACCATATAACCAGGCAGAACCTTTCGCATCAAATTCATATGGCTTATTGGTTGGATCAGGTTTTTCAGACAATTTCTCTTTAACAGTGACTTTCTGACCATGCATATAAGAAACGCCTACATCAACAGACATGTCTTTGTTAAACGCGTAAGTTGCACCAGCACTCAACCAGAAACGGTCCTGATCAGGAATAGAGATAGAACGGTTTTCAGCAGGAATCGGGCTGTCATCAAAGGCGATGCCAGTGCGGAATGTCCAATTGTCATCGTGATAATAAGTTGTACCTAAAGCAATCCGGTAGGCATCTTTAAAACCTTCATGTTTACTGAACAGGACTGAACCGTCTTTATTTCTGGTACCTTTCAGTTCACTAAACTCACTCCAGCCTGTATATGCCAAGCTATAGTGGATAGCCCATTTAGGTGCTACGCGGTTGTAACCGGAAACTTCCCAGATATCTGGTAAATTCAGGTCTAATTTACCACCAATAGTTTGGCCGCCGGTGGCAGGTAAACCTATTCTGTTCCCTATCGCAACAGGTATATCATTTTTATAGTCACCGTCTTTAAATTTAACTTTAACTTTAGAACGGTAAGTCAGGCTGTAGCGGTTATTTTCATCCACTTCGTACATGATGCCTGCATTCCAACCATAGCCCCAATCTTTGCCTGACAGATTAGCAACCTCATCAGTTGGTTTTATTAGGCCGTTCAGTTTATTTGACAGAATACCCGCGTGGCGGACGATTTTCGCATCAGCATAAACGGCGTTCAGTCCCAAACCAAAGCTGAAGTTATCGTTCAGTCGATACGCACCGCTCAGGTTGAAGTTCAACGTTGTTAGATCAGTTTTACCGCCGATAGGGCCTGCTTCATAGTTATTGCTAAAATCAGTTGCCAGACCAAAGTTAGTGGTGACTGAAGTACCAACAAACCATTGATCATCAATCGGCATAATAAAATGCAGATTAGGTATCCATGCGGTAGGTGCAATGTTTTTAGCGTTGGTACTTTTACCCGTCATTGGTGATTTACCGGTAATATCAACATCTGGGTTGATATAAACGGCACCAATAGAAAACGATGGGTGATCAAACAGAGTCATTGCTGCTGGGTTACGGCTGCCTACAGTCGCGTTATCAGCAACAACTCCTTCCCCGGAAAAAGCCCGGCCCAAAGCCGAAGTAGAAAATTCATTTAACTGGAAACCGGCAGCGCCAGCATTGGATGAGATTATAGCCACTGCAACCGCTAATGCTGAACGGGTGAACAGGTTTTTCTGGTTCATGACCAAAACCCTCTTGTTTATTATTTAACTATGCCACTTATCTTAGCAAGGAGCGCAGGATTGTAGAGTCGGTTTGTCTTGATGACAAATCAGACCAGTCGTGAAGTATAGGTCTGATAACAGTTGGTGTTGCAAGAATGTTTTTAAAATATGACCAAATTGATATCAAAAACGCGACTCAGTTAACAAAAAAATGATTTTGAGTGTTAATAAAAACGTTTAAAAACGACTTTTTGAGATCAGATTTCGACGAGATAAATATACTCATAGTAGAGTAGGCGCTGGTTCTCCGGTGGTAAGAGGGATAAAATATTAAGATAGGTTATTAATACTTGGGGGAATGAAAATATGGCTGATGTAATGAACCGGTATGGCGCAGAAGAAACCGCAGCTTGCTGCTGCGTGTTTTGGATAAATAGCGGAGTGTTTTACTGAGTCCCTCCTTATTGTTATTTCTTTTTTATCGCTTGCGAACATGCTCTAAGAAGCATTGAAATTATTTAGCCATTAAATAAATTAAAGTTGCGCTTCCTCTCATTTTTAGTTTATTCAGGTTTGCTATTTATAAACATTACGCTAACAATGATCTATCAGGTCAGACCTGTCCAGGTCGATTAAAAGATTTTTTCAGTAATTTGATTGAGTTAACGATAATCTTTCAGGAGCCGTTATGAGTCGTCCTTTAACAAAAGTGACACAGCAAGGTGATCGTATCGCTATTGTCAGCGGGCTACGTATTCCATTTGCTAAACAGGCAACATCGTATCACGGCATACCGGCTGTGGATTTGGGTAAATCAGTTGTCAGCGAATTGGTGGTCAGGAGTGGTTTACCCCCTGAAAAGATTGATCAACTGGTGTTTGGACAAGTGGTGCAAATGCCTGAAGCGCCAAATATTGCCCGTGAAATCGTTCTTGGTGCTGGGTTGAGTGTCAATACTGATGCTTACAGTGTATCCCGTGCATGTGCGACCAGCTTTCAGGCGATAGCCAATGTGGCTGAAAGCATTATGGCCGGTACGGTGAATATCGGGATTGCTGGTGGAGCGGATTCCTCTTCTGTACTGCCCATTGGTGTGACTAAATCCTTGGCCCGTACTCTTGTGGATATGAATAAGGCGAAAACCTTATCACAGCGTCTTAAGTTACTTAGCCGCCTTAAATTTTGTGATTTATTGCCTGTATCTCCAGCGGTAGCGGAATATTCTACAGGTCTGCGTATGGGAGATACCGCAGAACAAATGGCGAAGACTTACCGTATCAGCCGGGAAGATCAGGATGCATTGGCACATCGATCCCATGTTCTGGCAGCAAAAGCCTGGGAACAGGGATTGTTGGTTGATGAAGTCATGACGGCTCATTTCCCGCCATATCGTGAAGCATTGCGTGAAGATAACAATATTCGTACAAATTCCGTATTAACTTCCTATGCGAAGCTGCGTCCGGCATTTGACCGCAAGTACGGCACTGTCACTGCCGCAAACAGTACACCGCTGACAGATGGCGCAGCGGCAGTCATATTGATGCGTGAATCTGTAGCAAGGGAGTTGGGAATGAAACCGCTTGGTTATCTGCGTAGTTATGCATTCTCAGCAATTGATGTCTGGCAGGATATGCTACTGGGGCCGTCATACGCGACGCCAATAGCGCTCGATCGTGCAGGTATCACGCTGAAAGATCTGACTTTAATTGATATGCATGAAGCCTTTGCTGCTCAGACACTGGCAAACCTGAAAATGTTTGCCAGTGATGAATTTGCCCGTAATAAATTAGGGCGTGCTCAGGCAATTGGTGAAGTCGACATGGATAAATTTAATGTCTTGGGTGGGTCAATTGCTTATGGGCACCCATTTGCAGCAACAGGGGCTCGTATGGTGACGCAGGTATTGAATGAGTTGCGTCGTCGTGGCGGCGGATTGGGGTTAACGACTGCTTGTGCTGCTGGCGGGTTGGGCACAGCTATGGTATTGGAGGTGGAATAATGGCTCAGTCTCAGCATGACGCTGCAACCATCACTGCGGATGCAAAACAGACAGCTTCTGTTTTCAGTTTTGATATAAGGCCGGACAAGATCGGTGTGATTACTATTGATGTTCCGGGAGAAAAGGTAAATACGCTGAAAGCAGAATTTGTTGATCAATTTCTGCATGTTTTCAAACAAGCTCAACAATCTTCCGGCCTTAAAGGACTAATTTTGATTTCCGGTAAGCCGGATACCTTTATTGCCGGTGCTGATATCTCCATGATCGCCGGGTGTAAAACCAAAGAAGAGGCACAAGATCTGGCTGAAAAGGGCCAGAAACTGTTTTCTCAAATAGCCAATTATCCTTTGCCTGTTGTGGCGGCGATTCATGGTGCTTGTTTAGGGGGCGGTCTGGAACTGGCGCTTGCATGTCATTGGCGTATTTGTTCACTGGATGATAAAACCCGTCTTGGATTACCTGAAGTTCAACTTGGGTTATTACCGGGTTCAGGTGGCACTCAGCGGTTGCCAAGATTAATTGGTGTCAGTTCAGCTCTGGATATCATTCTGACAGGCAAGCAATTACGGGCGAAACAGGCATTGCGGCTCGGTGTGGTGGATGACGCGGTGCCGTTGGATATTTTGCTGGAAGTCGCGGTTGAAAAAGTTAAAAAAGGCATTCCGGTGCGTAAACCTTTGCCATGGCAACAGCGATTGTTAGTTGGGCCGGTGGGAAGGTATTTTTTGTTTAATATCGTTCGCAAAAAGACGTTGGCGAAAACTCGTGGGCACTATCCGGCTCCTGAGCGAATTATTGCTGTTGTCAAAGAAGGTCTTGAGAAAGGTATGACCCAAGGTTTACGGGCCGAGGCAACGGCATTCGGTGAACTGGCAATGACACGGGAATCTGCCGCTTTACGTAATCTGTTTTTTGCTGCAACTTCACTGAAAAATGAAACGGGTTCATCAGAGAAACCCGCGAAAATCGAACGTGTTGGTATATTAGGTGGTGGCTTGATGGGAGGGGGAATTGCGAATGTGACAACCATCCGTGGCAAACTACCGGTGCGTATCAAAGATATTAATGAAAAGGGTATTAGTCAGGTACTAAAGTACACGTGGGATTTATTGTCTAAACGGGTGAAGCAAAAACGATTACGCCCGGCAGAGCGTGCTCAACAAATGATGCTGATTTCGGGAACGACGGATTATCGCGGTTTCGAACAGACAGATATTGTTGTTGAGGCGGTATTTGAGGATTTGTCACTGAAACAGCAAATGGTGGCGGAAATTGAAGCAAATGCTAAACCAGAAACTGTATTTGCATCCAATACCTCTTCACTGCCTATCCATGAGATTGCAGAAAAAGCTCAACGACCAGAACAGGTTATTGGTCTGCATTATTTTAGTCCAGTGGATAAAATGCCTTTGGTGGAAGTTATTCCACATAAAGGAACCAGTGAAAAAACGATTGCTACCGCGGTTGCTCTGGCAAAGAAACAGGGTAAAACTGCTATCGTGGTTGGTGATAAAGCTGGGTTTTATGTGAACCGGATCCTTGTGCCTTATATCAGTGAAGCAGCGAATTGCCTGGTAGAAGGAGAACCGATTGATCATATAGATAAGGCACTGGTTAATTTTGGTTTTCCGGTCGGGCCGATCAATTTATTAGATGAAGTCGGCATTGATGTTGGCACCAAAATTATGCCGATTCTGGTAGAGCAGCTAGGGCCGCGTTTTGCTGCACCTGAATCTCTTGATGCGGTACTGAAAGATGGTCGTAAGGGCAGGAAAAATGGCCGTGGCTTCTATTTGTATACATCAGAGGTCAGAAAATTCTGGCAGTTTGGTAAGCGAAGCAAAAAAGTTGATAGCTCAGTTTATACTTTGCTGAATATTACACCTGAGTCGCGTATGATCTCTTCAGAAATCGCTCAACGTTGTGTGATGCTGATGCTTAATGAAGCAGTTCGTTGCCTGGATGAAGGGATTGTCAGAAGCCCGCGTGATGGTGATATTGGTGCGGTATTTGGCATTGGTTTTCCACCATTTTTTGGTGGTCCATTCCGCTATATCGATAGTCTGGGTTGTGCCAGAGTGGTGGAGATTTTACGTAGGCTGGAAAGTCAGCATGGAGATAGATTTGTCCCTTGTGATCACTTAGTGAAAATGGCTGAACAGAATAAAAATTTCTATCCGTAGTAACCTATTATTATATTTATGAAAAAATCGATTCCGGTGTCGTTGAGGTACCGGAATCATCTTTAGTATTTTTGCATAAAAAAGATCTCTTTGAATTTCAAGCAATACCTATTGGGCTGTTGTTCAATCATTTTATTTGTTTTTGTTTTGAGTAGAATGCCTGCTGACCATACCTGAAATGTTTTTGTGATAATAATTTTTATTGTATAACTCAGGTTAGATTACTGATATTTATTATCAGTAAGATAGCTACGCTAACTCATTCATACGGTGGATTATGCAAGTTTTTATTATGCGTCATGGCGACGCAGCTTTGGATGCAATCAGCGACGCAGCCCGGCAACTCACTCCTCGTGGTTGTAATGAATCACAAGAAATGGCTCGTTGGTTAGCACAGCAGGAGCCTCAGATTGGTCTCGTATTGGTGAGTCCTTATATTCGCGCTGAGCAGACGTTACAGGTTGTTCGCAAATCCTTATCATTACCGGATGGTGAAGAAGTGTTGCCAGGATTAACGCCATCAGGTGATGCTGCTACAGTTAGCAGTTATCTACAGGTTCTTGCTGAACAAGGATATAACGCTGTTTTGGTTGTCTCCCACTTACCGTTAGTCGGCTATTTGGTTGCTGAATTATGTCCGGCAGAAACACCACCGATGTTTGCAACTTCTGCAATCACATGTGTGGATTTAGACAACCAAACTGGCAAAGGAACTCTTATCTGGCAAATCAGTCCGTCACAATTGGCAGCAAAGGCCTGATAGTTCAGCGATATATGGGATCATCAAGTTCGACAAGTATCAATAATGAGGCGTTGCCACCCCATTCTTTCGGTGCTTGGTGGAAGGCAATGATATCTGGGTGCTGGGCCAGCCATAGCGGGGTTTGCTGTTTGAGAATGTGTTTCCCGTGGCCGTGCATGACGCAGGCGCAGTAGACATGTTCACGGCGGCAAGCCGCGATCAATGCCCCAATTTCCTGCTTGGCCTGCATTTGAGTTAGTCCGTGTAAATCAAGGAATAGTTCTGGTGAATAGTCACCCCGGCGTAGTTTTTTCAGTTCATAATGACTTGCACCTTCCCTTACGTAACGGGTAGGGCCTTCTGTATCAAGGTTCGGCTGAAATTCATCAGAAAAATAATAGCTTGCATCAATTTGTTCTTGTTGTATTCGCTCAGTGGCAATATGGCTGGTCTTTTTTCTTCTGGGAGGATGTAAGACAGTATCCTGGTTTATGCATTTGGTTCCTGCTACCGATTCTTTAAACAAGCTAATCTCTTCCTCGTTTAGGGAATATTTATTCTTCATCATTGCTCAGTTAATCAAACTATTTTGTGACAAGTGTACTGCATCTTTTTAACTATTGAACCTGATTATATTAAATGAAACCTGATTTTACTTTGTTTGTGGCCTAAAAATGCTGACAAGAAAATGTATCCGGGTAGTCAGCAAAATAATTTGACAATTATTGTTAGTTGGAAAATAAATGTATATACAACTAAGAACCTGACTGATCAGGTACTGACGAATACAGGATGCTAATCATGGCAATAGAACTGCGTGATACTGATGTCATCTGGCGTAATGCAAGATTGGCAACAATGGACCCTTCTATCAATGCAGCTTACGGATTATTAAAAGAACATGATCTTTTGGTGCGTAATGACAAGATTTTAGCAATTTTGCCCACAGCAACATTACAGACAAACCGCTGTCAGGTAATTGATGCCCAACAACGTCTGATTACTCCAGGTTTAATCGATTGCCACACCCACTTGGTTTTTGGTGGTAACCGGGCTTATGAATGGGAACAGCGTTTAAACGGTATGTCTTATGCTGAACTCAGTGCTCAGGGTGGGGGGATCAATGCGACGGTTTCTGCGACTCGAACCAGCTCTCTTGAGCAACTTGAACACTCTGCACAGCAGCGTCTTGCTGCATTTATGGCCGAAGGCGTAACGACTATTGAGATTAAATCGGGTTATGGATTAAATCTGGAAAACGAAGAAAAGTTGTTGCAGGTCGCACAAAACCTGGCGCAGCATAATCCGATAGAAATTAGCCCGACCTTGCTTGCCGCTCATACTTGCCCGCCTGAATATAAGCACAATCCTGATGCCTATATAAATCTGATTTGTGAAGTTATCCTGCCGCAGCTTTGGCAGAAAAAGCTATTCGAAGCTGTAGATGTTTTTTGTGAAAGCGTGGGGTTTAATCTGGCGCAAACCGAACGGCTCTTTCAGGAGGCCGAACGCTGGAATATTCCAATAAAAGGACATGTGGAACAACTGTCCAATTTAGGCGGGAGTAAATTGGTCGCTCGTTATCATGGCCTTTCCGTTGATCACATTGAATATCTGGATCAGGCAGGCGTGGAGGTTCTCAGCCGCAGTGGTACAGTCGCTGTTTTGCTTCCTGGTGCTTTCTACTTTTTGCAGGAAATACAACGCCCACCTGTTGATTTATTACGGCAATTTAATGTGCCGATAGCAATATCTACTGATTTTAATCCTGGAACCAGCCCGTTTGCTTCCCTGCGTATGGCGATGAATATGGCATGCGTCCAATTTGGATTGACTCCGGAAGAGGCGTGGTTAGGTGTAACCCGACATGCCGCTCGTGCATTAGGCCGGGAAAAGAGTCACGGACAGCTGCGCGCAGGCGCTTACGCCGATTTTATTGTCTGGGATGCAGAAAATCCCGTTGATATTTTCTATGAATTGGGCCATAACCCACTGAATACCCGGGTATTTCGTGGAAATATTACACATTCCAACATACAGCAGATAAGGAGCAGCAAATGAATTTATGGCATGCCACTTCACCGACTATTTGGCAAGGACGAAATGATTTGTCAGAAGCGGATAATGCACTACGGCTTTTTCAAACAGTTAAATTGTCCCCGTATTTTACGCCGGAAGAATTTCCTCACTCTATTGCTCTGTTGGGGTTTGAATGTGATGAAGGGGTAAAACTTAATCAGGGTAGGCCAGGCGCTAATCAAGGCCCTGATTATCTGCGTAAGGCATTGGCCAATATGGCCAGCCATACAGGGCATGACAGATTGGTGGATTTGGGAAGTATTCGCGCTAATCCCAATCAATTGAGTGAGGCTCAACAAGCCCTGGCTGATGCAATTACCCAATGCCAGCATCAAAATGTGCGTACCCTGGTGTTGGGGGGTGGACATGAAACCGCTTTTGCTCATGGTGTTGGAATTTATGATGCTTTCCCACATCAGCGCATAGGTATTATTAACTTCGATGCTCATCTCGACTTACGGCGATCGCCGCAGCCGACTTCCGGCACACCCTTTCGTCAGCTTGCTGAATATTGCCAGCAACACCAACGTCAGTTTCATTATACTTGTATTGGCGCAAGTTTGGCGTCTAATACCCAGGCATTGGTAGATGAAGCCAACCGCTTAAACGTTACGGTTATTTGGGATAATCAATGTAGTGAAGCCATGCTGGACAAAGTACAGCGGCAGATACAAGATACACTCCAACAAGTTGATTTGATTTATATGACAATCGATCTCGATGTATTGCCTGCTTATCAGATGCCGGCAGTCTCTGCGCCGGCGGCACTGGGGCTACCATTGGAGCGTCTTCTGCAATTGATTCAGCCAATCTGCCAGAGTGGTAAATTACAGGCGGCTGATTTGGTAGAACTCAATCCAACATTTGATATCCAAGGAATCGGGGGAAAGGCAGCAGCACGCCTTGCCTGGCAATTAGCACATTGGTGGTATTGATTATCCAGAATAACAATACTATTGTGCGGTTTTATTTGGCGGAAATAGCCTGATAAAGTGAACGTAATTAATCACTTAACATTTTTATAGCAGCAAGGAATTTATTGTGACGACACACTTATCAGGGCCATTTGCCAAACCTGCCCCTTTGTATGCCAGAGTGAAACAGTCCATCATCGAAAAAATCTATACCGGTGAATGGAAATCAAATGATCGTGTTCCATCAGAAGCTGAATTAGTTAAACAGTTTAACTGTAGCCGTATGACTGCCAACCGTGCCTTACGTGAATTGACCGCTGAAGGGCTATTAGTGCGGCTACAAGGGGTGGGATCGTTTGTTGCTGAACCGAAAGGGCAATCTGCACTGTTTGAAATTCACAGCATTGCTGATGAGATCTCAGCCCGTTCTCATCAGCATCGCTGTAAAATAGTCAAGTTATCGGAGCTGAATGCTGACGTAAAACAGGCTGTTGAATTGGATATTATCGCGGGTACGCCGATTTACCAGTCGATTATTGTCCACTATGAAAACGATATTCCTGTTCAGATAGAAGATCGTTACGTCAATGCTCAAGCGGTTCCTGATTATTTGCAACAAGACTTCACAAAACTTACGCCACACGATTATTTGTCAATCATTGCACCGTTAACGGAAGGTGAACACATCGTGGAAGCCATCGCCGGCGATCCCCGATCCTGCAAGTTACTGCAAATTGAATCGGGTGCGCCTTGTTTATTAATCAGCCGCCGAACCTGGTCGACTCATTACACCGTTTCCAGTGCCAGGCTGTTGTTTCCCGGTAATCGGTATAAATTGAAAGGGCGTTTCAGCTCATAGTCACTGTTTTTACAAGAAAACTATTGTGGCAATTTATCCTTGATAGAGAGTTAAAACCTATCGACGTATTTATATGATTTATTGAAGCTTTAGGTTATTCCCTTACTGACAACTGATTTTTTTCCGAATGAGTTGATAGGGTTCCCATAGATCGTTACCTTCATAATGTATTAATGCGATTTCACGTATTTTATCCGTCCCACTGATAGCAGCTAATACTTTCATCATCAACGTGACTGCTCCCCGTTCTTTTTATTTGCCACCCTTTATAGACAAGGAGCAAACTTGGTCTGTATTCAGACAAAATCTTTCCATATGTAAATTATATTTTTGTAAATTTAATGTAAATAATTTGTGATTATAAACACAAAAATAACAAAAACATGACTTCTTGATAATCAGAAAAAATAATGTTAACAAATTGATTTATAATAAAATAAAGATATTAAGTTCATAAATTTATTATTTTGGCTAACAATTTGGTCTATTGAATATACATGTATATACAACTATACATTTAACAAATATCCAAAGAACAAAAGGAGCCAGACCGTGACCGACCAGAATAATAAATTTCGTAATGTCGATATCCGGGCACCCAGAGGGACGCAACTCACAGCCAAAAGCTGGTTAACCGAAGCGCCTCTGCGCATGCTAATGAATAATCTTGATCCAGAAGTTGCTGAAAACTCGCATGAACTGGTGGTGTATGGGGGTATTGGCCGGGCTGCCAGAAACTGGGAATGTTATGACAAGATTGTTGAAACACTGAAAGAGTTGGAAGACGACGAAACGCTGTTAATCCAATCGGGTAAACCGGTTGGGGTGTTTAAAACGCATAAAAATGCACCACGGGTACTCATTGCAAATTCTAATCTGATACCGCATTGGGCTACCTGGGAACACTTCAACGAGTTGGATGCGAAAGGGTTGGCTATGTACGGTCAGATGACGGCGGGTAGCTGGATCTACATTGGCAGCCAGGGAATTGTTCAAGGCACCTATGAAACGTTTGTGGAAGCTGGTCGTCAGCATTATAACGGTAATTTACAGGGGCGTTGGGTATTAACCGCTGGTCTAGGCGGTATGGGGGGAGCGCAACCGCTGGCTGCAACACTGGCCGGAGCATGTTCTCTGAATATTGAATGTCAGCAAAGCAGGATCGATTTCCGCCTGCGTACTCGTTATATCGATGAACAAGCTAAGGATCTGGACGATGCACTGGCCCGGATCGAAAAATACACACAGGAAGGTAAAGCTATCTCTATCGCACTGTGTGGTAATGCCGCTGAAATTTTGCCGGAATTAGTTCGTCGTGGTGTGCGTCCGGATTTAGTCACTGATCAGACAAGCGCACATGATCCTCTCAACGGTTATCTGCCGAAAAACTGGCGCTGGGAAGAATACCGCCTGCGTGCCATTTCAGATCCGGTCGAAGTCATCAAAGCAGCAAAATCTTCAATGGCAGAGCATGTTAAGGCGATGTTGTCTTTTCAGAAACAGGGAATTCCTGTTTTTGATTACGGCAACAATATTCGTCAAATGGCGTATGAAGTTGGCGTAGAAAATGCTTTTGATTTCCCTGGTTTTGTTCCTGCCTATATTCGCCCGTTATTTTGCCGTGGTATCGGGCCTTTCCGTTGGGTAGCACTTTCTGGCGATCCACAGGATATCTACAAAACTGACGCCAAAGTTAAAGAATTGCTCCCCGATGATAAACATTTGCATCGCTGGCTGGATATGGCCAGAGAACGCATCAGTTTTCAGGGATTACCTGCCCGTATCTGTTGGGTTGGTTTAGGCGAACGCGCCAAACTGGGATTAGCTTTTAATGAAATGGTACGCAGTGGTGAGCTTTCTGCGCCGATTGTTATTGGGCGTGACCATCTGGATTCCGGTTCTGTCGCCAGCCCGAACCGGGAAACCGAATCCATGCGTGATGGTTCTGACGCAGTTTCGGATTGGCCGTTGTTGAATGCCTTACTTAACACCGCCAGCGGCGCTACCTGGGTTTCTCTGCATCATGGCGGTGGCGTCGGAATGGGCTTCTCACAACATGCAGGTATGGTGATCGTTTGTGATGGAACCGATGAAGCCGCAGAACGTATAGCCAGGGTGTTGCACAACGATCCGGCTACCGGAGTTATGCGTCATGCCGATGCAGGTTATGAAATTGCTATTCATTGTGCTAAAGAGCACGGATTAGATTTGCCTATGATCAATACAAAATAAGGAACATTATGAAACAGTTAACTATCTACCCAGGCAAATTGACCCTTGATGAACTGCGTCAGGTTTATCTGCAACCCATAAAAATAACTCTGGATAGCCAGACATTTCCGGCTATTGAACACAGTGTGGCATGTGTTAATGCTATTCTTGCTGAAAAACGCATTGCGTATGGAATTAATACCGGATTCGGACTATTAGCCAGTACCCGGATTGAGGAAAATAATTTAGAAAAACTGCAACATTCGCTGGTCGTGTCTCATGCCGCCGGAATAGGTGAAGCGCTGGACGACAACATGACCCGGTTGATCATGGTATTGAAAATCAGCAGCCTCTCCCGTGGTTACTCAGGCATTCGTCTGGAAGTCATTCAGGCGTTGGTCGCTTTAGTTAATGCGGAGGTTTATCCCTGTATTCCTTGTAAAGGATCTGTCGGCGCATCAGGTGATTTAGCACCGTTGGCACATATGAGTCTGTTATTACTTGGGGAAGGACAGGCGCGTTATCAGGGCGAATGGTTGCCGGCCAAAGAAGCTCTGGCAAAAGCCAATTTACAACCTGTCACATTGGCGGCCAAAGAGGGTTTAGCGTTGCTTAATGGTACTCAAGTCTCCACCGCTTTTGCGTTACGTGGATTATTTGAGGCAGAAGATCTGTTGGCGGCAGCAATAGTGTGCGGCTCTTTATCCGTAGAAGCGGCATTGGGTTCCCGCAAACCATTTGATGCCCGCGTGCATGAGGTGCGTGGGCAACAGGGGCAGATTGACGTAGCTGCATTGTATCGTTATGTATTGGAAGAGAGCAGTGAACTATCGGATTCTCATATAGACTGTCCCAAGGTGCAGGATCCTTATTCATTGCGTTGTCAGCCACAGGTCATGGGAGCTTGCCTGACCCAGCTCCGCCATGCTGCCGATGTTATTCTGACTGAAGCTAATGCTGTATCTGATAATCCATTGGTATTTGCTGAACAGGGTGAGGTGATTTCCGGCGGTAATTTTCATGCTGAACCCGTTGCAATGGCGTCTGACAACCTGGCGCTGGCATTAGCGGAAATCGGCGCATTGTCAGAACGACGTATTGCATTGTTGATGGATTCACATATGTCACAGCTTCCGCCTTTTCTGGTTGAGAACGGTGGTGTGAATTCCGGTTTTATGATTGCACAAGTGACGGCAGCGGCTCTTGCCAGTGAAAATAAAGCGTTAGCCCACCCTGCGAGTGTTGACAGTTTACCGACTTCGGCCAATCAGGAAGATCATGTATCAATGGCACCGGCTGCCGGGCGTCGTTTGTGGGAGATGGCAGAAAATACCCGGGGTATTCTGGCAATTGAGTGGTTATCCGCCTGTCAAGGAGTAGATTTCCGAAATGGCTTGAAAAGCAGTCCGATTCTGGAAAAAGCGCGTCATATTTTGCGGGAAAAGGTAGATTATTACGATCAGGATCGTTTTTTTGCGCCAGATATTGCTGCTGCGGTACAACTATTGGTTGAGCAACACCTTTCCTCACTACTTCCTGCTGGACAGATATTACAGACTAAAAATAACCGTTAAATAAACCGAGGGCCGGCTTCTGTCCGGCCTGATCGTTGCAGTTATCTTTCATAAAACCCAATAATAAAAGATAAGAGGGTAAATCATGCAAGCCACATTACACCTAGAACGGGGACTCAATGCTCGCCATATTCGGTTTATGGCGTTGGGTTCTGCGATTGGCACTGGTCTTTTTTATGGTTCTGCTGAAGCCATAAAAATGGCTGGTCCGGCGGTATTATTAGCTTATTTAGTGGGCGGCGCCGCTGTTTTTATGGTCATGCGCGCTCTGGGAGAAATGGCGGTCCACAAACCGGACGCCGGTTCTTTTGCCAGTTACGCCCATCAATATTTAGGCCCGTTACCGGGGTTTATTACTGGTTGGACTTATACTTTCGAAATGATAATAGTCTGTCTGGCTGATGTAACGGCTTTCGGTATTTATATGGGGTTATGGTATCCGGAAGTGCCGCGTTGGATATGGGTACTCAGCATTATTTTCATTATTGGCGCGTTGAATCTTTGTAAAGTCAAGGTATTTGGCGAAATGGAATTCTGGCTGTCAATTCTGAAAGTTGCGGCGATCAGTGCCATGATTATTGCTGGGGCTGGCATTATTTTGTTTGGTTTCAGCGGCCATTTTCAGGCGACAGGCGTTCAAAATCTGTGGCAACACGGTGGATTTATGCCTAATGGATTTGGCGGCATCATTGAGTCTCTGGCGGTCGTTATGTTTGCTTTCGGTGGTATTGAAATCATCGGAATTACATCCAGTGAAGCTAAAAATCCGGCGAAAATGATCCCGCAAGCGATCAATTCTATCCCGTTTCGTATCCTGCTATTTTATGTACTGACTATTTTTGTATTAATGGCAATTTACCCTTGGAGCAGCATCGGCCAGGAAGGTAGTCCATTTGTCGCCATATTTCAGGGACTGGGAATTAGTTCGGCGGCGAATATACTGAATATTATCGTGATCACAGCGGCAATTTCGGCTATTAACAGTGATATTTTTGGTGCAGGCCGGATGATGTACGGTATGGCGGAGAAAGGGTTGGCACATAAAAAATTTATGAAACTAAGCCGTAACGGCGTGCCTTGGGTGACCATCATGGTGATGACATTGGCATTGCTGTGTGCTGTTGTCCTGAATTACTTACTCCCTAAACAGGTGTTTGTCATCATTGCTTCGATTGCCACTTTTGCCACGGTATGGGTCTGGTTAATGATTTTGCTTTCTCAGTTTGCTATGCGCAGAAAGATGTCACCGGAAGAAGCACAAAAATTAAAATTTCCAGTACCGATGTGGCCTGTTGCACCGATTCTGACTATCGTGTTTATGATATTTATTATTGCTGTTCTGAGTTACTTCCCTGCGACACGAATTGCGTTTTATGTAGGAGGGGTATGGATCCTGCTATTAACTGCGGCCTATTATTTATGGATTCGAAATAATGTCATCATTGTTAACGCGCAGTCTGTTAACGAGAAAACATAATATAAATATTATAGAAGCCGTCTTGTTGCTGACTGAATAAGACGGTTTCCGCGGAAAATTGGTCAAAAATCTGCAATAAAACACCGGCGCCATCCTTTTATTGTCATTAGCCTGACATGAAAGCTGATTTGTCTCAGTGATCGTGGCAAACTAACGGGTCAATGAATTTACGGGGTTGGAGGGGCTTTTGGACAAGATTTTTATCGATGAGGCAGTGGCTGAATTATATACCATTCAGGATATGTTGCGCTGGTCTGCCAGCCGGTTTAATGCGGCGAATATTTATTACGGACACGGTACAGACAATCCTTGGGATGAAGCTCTGCAACTGGTTCTTCCATCGCTGTTTCTGCCGCTGGATATTCCACAGGAAATGATGACAGCGCGGCTGACATCAACTGAACGTCATCGTATTGTCGAACGGGTTCTTCGCCGTATTAATGATCGTATTCCTGTTGCTTACTTGACTAACAGAGCCTGGTTCTGTGGTCATGAATTTTATGTTGATGAACGGGTTCTGGTTCCACGCTCACCGATTGGTGAACTGATTAATAATGAATTTTCAGGACTGATCTCTGATGAACCCGCCAATATCCTTGATCTCTGTACAGGTAGCGGTTGTATCGCCATTGCCTGCGCATATGCTTTCCCGGAAGCGGAGATAGATGCGGTGGATATTTCCGTTAATGTATTGGCAGTGACTGAACAGAATATTCAGAATCACAACCTTGAGCATCGGGTAATTCCTATCCGTTCTGATCTGTTCCGTGATATGCCGCCTGTTAAGTACGATCTTATCGTCACTAATCCACCTTATGTCGATGCTGAGGATATGAGTGATTTGCCGGAAGAGTTCCGCCGTGAGCCTGAATTGGGGCTGGCTGCGGGTTCAGATGGTTTAAAACTGGCACGCCGCATTCTTGCAACCGCGCCTGATTTTCTTACAGAACAGGGTGTATTGATTTGTGAGGTTGGCAACAGCATGGTGCATTTGATTGAACAATATCCTGATGTGCCATTTACCTGGCTGGAGTTTGAATATGGTGGAGACGGTGTCTTTATGATGACACGTCAACAGCTTATCGAACATCACGAGCATTTTCGTTTATTCAAAGACTGATAGTTGGCTGGGTTGTCGTTGTGGTTGTTAATGCAGAACTTGCAGAGTGAAATATCGAGCTAAATAAGAGTTAAATAAAAGAACAATTAACAGGAAGGAACTGGGATGGCTGGAAATAGTATCGGGCAGTTTTTCCGGGTCACCACCTTTGGTGAATCTCACGGTTTGGCGTTGGGATGCATCGTCGATGGTGTGCCGCCGGGTATCACAATCACAGAAGCGGATTTGCAAATTGATTTAGACAGGCGCCGTCCGGGGACTTCCCGTTATACCACGCAGCGCCGTGAGCCGGATCAGGTTCGCATTCTTTCCGGAGTGTTTGAAGGGGTAACGACCGGTACCAGTATTGGCTTACTGATTGAAAATACTGATCAACGTTCTCAGGATTACAGCGCGATTAAAGACGTGTTCCGTCCGGGACATGCTGATTACACTTATGAACAAAAATATGGTATCCGCGACTATCGTGGTGGTGGCCGTTCTTCTGCCCGTGAAACGGCAATGCGAGTTGCAGCAGGTGCGATAGCGAAAAAATATTTGCTGGATAAGCATGGTATTCGTATCCGTGCTTGTTTGAGTCAGATGGGTAATATCCATTGTGAATTAAAAGATTGGGAACAGGTGGAACAAAACCCATTTTTCAGCCCTGATGAAACCAAACTTGAACAACTTGATGCCCTGATGCGTGAGCTAAAAAAAGCGGGTGATTCTATTGGCGCGAAAGTGACGGTTGTGGCAGAAAATGTGCCGGCCGGATTGGGAGAACCCGTTTTCGACCGACTTGATGCTGATATTGCTCATGCGCTGATGAGTATTAACGCAGTAAAAGGCGTTGAAATTGGTGAAGG
This sequence comes from Photorhabdus temperata, assembly GCF_025384845.1. NCBI lineage: Bacteria > Pseudomonadati > Pseudomonadota > Gammaproteobacteria > Enterobacterales > Morganellaceae > Photorhabdus > Photorhabdus temperata. Next base: position 20,455 of record NZ_JAJAFX010000053.1, read on the forward strand.
TTTTGGTGTTATTAATCTGCGTGGCAGCGAAAACCGGGATGAAATTACGGCTCAGGGTTTCACCAGTAATCATGCGGGTGGAATTCTGGGGGGGATCAGCAGCAGCCAGCCAATTATTGCTCATATTGCGTTGAAACCCACTTCCAGCATCATGGTGCCGGGCAAAACGGTTAACCGTCAGGGTGAAGAGGTGGAAATGGTAACCCGTGGTCGCCATGATCCTTGTGTTGGTATCAGGGCGGTACCGATTGCAGAAGCCATGGTGGCTATTGTTCTGATGGATCACCTGTTACGCCAGAGAGCACAGTGCGCGGATGTTGAATCCAGTCTTCCTCGTTGGTGATTAGGAAGATGAAGCTAGCCTTGAAATCCCGGATATTGAAATGGGTAGCTGAATACGGATAAGCAGTTTCTTTTGATGGGATAAAATATGGACTGGTTATTATCAGGGGTGGAAATTTATGTCCTGCTCTTTCTGGTTGCGATGATCGCGGGATTCATTGATTCGATTTCTGGCGGTGGCGGTTTACTGACCATCCCTGCGTTACTGTCAGTCGGCGTCTCGCCTGTGCAGGCGTTAGCGACAAACAAGTTGCAGGCAGTGGGGGGGTCTTTCTCTGCCAGTCTCTATTTTGTCCGTTATGGTGCGGTTGATCTCAAATCTCAGCGCTTTGCCATACTGATGACATTGCTTGGTTCAATGGCTGGAGCGATGATTGTCCAGTTTATCAAACCCGATTTTCTCAGCCAGCTATTACCGGTTCTGGTCATTATTATTGGCCTTTACTTCCTTTTGACCCCAACGATAGGCAGGGAAGATCGCCATCGTCGTCTGGCTCCAGTGGCATTCGCCTGTCTTATCGGGGGTGGATTGGGTGCATATGATGGCGTATTTGGCCCCGGTGTTGGCTCATTTTATGCGTTAGCTTATGTTACCCTGTGCGGCTATAACCTGGCGAAATCCACCGCTCATGCCAAAGTACTGAACTTTGCTTCTAACATGGGTTCACTGGTGTTGTTTATCCTTGGCGGTCAGGTTTTGTGGGTATTGGGTCTTGTTATGCTGGCAGGGCAGGTAATCGGTGCACGGCTGGGCGCGCGTTTGGTTTTAACACATGGTCAAAAACTTATTCGCCCTATGATCGTGACTATCTCTTTTTTGATGAGCATTAAATTATTGAATGATAATCACGGAGATACGATCCGTACCTGGCTGGCATTTTATTTCTGATTCAGGATTTTGTTTTTAATTCATGACAACGCATAACTATCAAAAACTTATAGATATTTTTAATCGCTGTTTTGGCGACGAATACAATACACGTTTGGTAAAAGGTGATAACGAGCCTGTTTACCTGCCGGCAGATGAAGACGTTCCTTATAACCAGATTGTATTTGCTCATGGCTTCTATGCCAGTGCGTTACATGAAATTGCCCATTGGTGCATTGCGGGTGAAAAGCGTCGGGAACGGGTGGATTTTGGCTATTGGTATTGCCCGGACGGGCGTGACGCACAGACGCAAAGTGAATTTGAGAAAGTAGAAATTAAACCTCAGGCGCTTGATTGGATATTTTGTACCGCTGCGGGTTTTCCGTTCAATATCAGTTGTGACAACCTTGATGGGGATTTTGAACCTGACAGGCTGGCTTTTCAGCGTAAAGTTCATGAGCAGATCATGGACTATTTAGCGCAGGGAATACCGGCAAGAGCGGAGTGCTTTATTCAGGGGTTACAATCGTTCTACAATACGCCCCCATTGAAAGCGGAACATTTTCCTTACCCGGAAAATATATATTCGCAGATTGAAACTGAATTTAAGGAAAGATGATGCTCGCTGAGTTTGAAACGCGTATTTTGGCGCAAATTGATGACATGGTAGATCATGCCAGTGATGATGAATTATTTGCTGGTGGCTATCTCCGCGGGCATCTCACTTTGGCGGTGGCGGAATTGGAACAGGAAGGCGCTCATACGGCTGAACAGCTTCATGATCGTGTTGAAGAAAGTATCCAAAATGCGATTAAAGCAGGAGAATTGGCGCCACCGGATCAGATTCTGGTTCTCCATACCTGGCAGCGTCTGCTGGATAACGCTAAAACTCAATGAATTGATTAAAGCAATAGAAAAAACGAACTGCACCCCAAAAAACCACATAAGTTTCTAACATCTGGCGGTGCAGTGCATCGAAGCGAAGAGTTAATGGCGATTTCTATTCCTTCGTTATTTCGCTTTTTTTGCCTTTTAGTTTTTCGGTTTTAACTTCGCGGCCTTTCAGTAGCTTTCTGATCCAAAAACGGTTTGGATGAAGGGCTGCCAGTGTTTCATGATTCAGTGGTAATGGTTCATCAAAGATCTGCCCTGCAAGTATTTCCGCACTTAGTGGTGCAGAGCATAATCCACGGGAACCTAATGCTCCAATAACAAATAGATTGGAATAACAGGGGGCATCTGCGACAAGGTTCCCTGTGAGGATTTGTTCTGATAGATCCTGATAATTTTCCATTATTTCATTGAGATTCGGCACATTTCCCACCATTGGCATATGGTCACGAATAACACAACGAATACTCTGGCGAGATTTTCCGGCAGAAACATCAACCTGACTTACCCATCCGGCATCAGGTAAACATTTCAGTAATCGATCACGATTCTCTTGTTGTTCTGTTTCAGAATATTCGCTATCAAGCTGATGGCGCTGATAACTGGCCCCGATGCAGTGGTACTGATTGGTTGGATTAGCCGGTGTCATATAGCCATCATAGCAAAGCACATTTTTCAATTTACTCAGCTCTGCTGTGGTTGGAATATGACTGACTTGACCACGAACGGCGGTAACCGGCAATTTTTCGGTTTGTCTAAATTGGGGCAGATGATAGCCATTGGCAATCACTACCGTTTTATGATGTGTGTTTAAGCGTTGCCCTTGATGCATCAAATGCAGTTGCCAACCATTTTCGCTATGGTCAAGAGCGGTGATTTCATAATTGAAGAAACAGATCATCCCTTGCTGTTGTGCTAATTCTGTTGCCGCTTTGGTCAATTCGGCCGGGCAGAGCCATCCCCCTTGTGGATAGTGAATGCCGTGGTGATTAATATCCAGTCCACATTCTTCACTCAATTGGCGGCGGTTCATACCAACAGCGATTTCATCCGGCCATTCTGTTGCCAGAATTTTTTCAATTTTCCTGCTTCTTTTTTCATCATAAGCAAGCTGGCTGACACCACACCATTGATGGTCAAAATGAATTCCCTGAGCGGATAGCTGATCATACTGACGGCGGGCAAAAGTAAATGCAGAGGTAAAGAATTTTTCGAGCTCATTACTATTACCGTTAAGTAGCGGGTAGAGCGCTCCCTGACGATTACCGGATGCACCTTGTGCCGGAAATTCATCCTGACAATAAAGAGTAACTTGCGCGCCACGACGCAGTAGCGCAAGAGCGGTGAGAATACCGGCAATACCCCCGCCGATAATCGCGATATCATCTGTGTGGCTTGCCGCTGGACGGGCAAACCACGGTGTGGGCAATGGCTGAGATTTCTGTGTTGCCAGAACCCCGGTCAGCATTTCTCTTTTGCGACCAAATCCTTTTACTTTACTGACACTAAAACCTGCTTGTTGTAAACCTCGGCGAACAATACCGGCAGAAGTGAAGGTGGCAAAGGTGCCGTTTGGGCGGGCAAATTGCGCCATTGCGGCAAACAGTTGTTCGCTCCACATTTGTGGGTTTTTTGCAGGTGCGAAGCCATCTAAAAACCAGGCATCTATTTTACCGTAAAGGCTGGAATCCATTGTTGGCAACAGATCATTAACGTCACCAAACCATAAATCCAGTGTGACCGTTCCATTTGCCATAATTAGCCGATGGCAGCCAGCCAACGGTTGAGGCCATTGCTGGCAGAGCTGTTGCGAAAAAAGGCCAATCTCAGGCCAGCGTTGATGAGCGGTCCGTAAGTCACAGATTTTCAGTGGGTATTTCTCGAAGCTAATGAAATGCAGACGTTTTAGCGGGGCATCAGGATTTTGTTGCCGAAATGCATCAAATGATTGCCATAGTGTCAGAAAATTCAAGCCTGTTCCGAAGCCAGTTTCTGCTATGACACAGTTGGTACGGGAATGAGAGCTGAATCGTTGGGGAAAGTGGTTACCGTTAAGGAATACATAACGGGTTTCTTCCAATCCATCCTGATTTGAAAAGTAAACGTCGTCGAATTGTGCTGAAACCGGAGTGCCCTGATCATTCCAGCTCAGGGTTGCGGTACAGATGGCAGAGTTTTTCACGGTAATGCCTGCAATGTTACTGATAATAACGTGATTTTAACGGTGTTAAGCTTAATGTGCCACCTGACAGGAGAAGAGATTGGAAACCCATAAACCAGAACGCTGGTGCTGATGAAAATCACCGAGAAAAAGAATATTATCTGAAAAACTGCACCTTAATCAGTTAGTGTCCAACTTTTGGGGTGCAGTTTAACAAAGTGGGGTTTAAATCTATAAAGGAATATAAAATTCACACAGCTTTTTAAATTCCTTTGACTGTGTTTCCTTTAAGTGTGAGGAAATAATATCAATCATTGATATCACTTTGCGCCTGGCTGCTGCTTTATCACCGTTTTTTCGATTGATGTCTTCAATATAAGATGAGCATAACTTACAAAATTCAGCTACTCTTTTTTCAAGGATATTTGAGTCTTTATTGATAAAATCGTAATAGCGGTAATTATTAGCCTGCTTTAGGTAATCTGAATTTGGTATAGGTGCTCGTATGAATGTTCTCTCTGAGTTTAATCCAGAAATATCCTTATCGTGGCTCTTGTATATAGACTCCAATAGCCGCTGATTTTTACTGGATATAATCATAATTAGCCCATAAAGTGTGATGAATGCTCCAATTAGGATATGGTTCTGTTGTGACACAACCAATCTAATATTGTTAATTTTGTTGCCGTATTGTGACGAGATATTTGTATCCATATTAAAAGCTACTAAAATCCATACAATACCAACGCTTAATAGAAGATAACCCAGTCCTCTCATTATTAACCCCCATAAAGTTAGTGGGTGGAAGTGCTCTAACTTACTTAGGTCTTACAATGAACCAACCATTTTATATGGCATAACATCATTACAATCATTTTGTGTGTGAATAATGGCTTTATTACTAATAAAGTCAGAAAATTTTTTATTTCAAAATGTTTGTTACTGTAAGTTTGGAGAATTTAAGTAATTCTGCTAGTAAGATAACATAAAAGCCGGTTATTTTCATAAAAATTCTATTCATGGTTATAGCGGCTATTATTAAACTCGTTTCTAATTATAAGAAAACGTAATAAAAATAACAGACATAGTGATCTCTATATAAATTAAACTTTTAATCATTATTCAGATACCTGATAAGTTCAGGTGTTTTGCGTTGAGAGCCTGAAATTTATTGCCATTCATTGCGATCTGAATAACTTCTGCCACGTTCTATGTAGGTTAGTTGTTGTTTTGACCAGAAAATATATTGGGATCTTTCGATGGATGAATTTTTCTTCGTAATTTTATCCTGATCGGACTTGTTCGGCGTACAAGTGTACGCTAAAGTGCTGTTAGATTGATAGAGATCCCGCAGATAAACATATTTAATGAGGTATTTAATGAAGCGTGCAGTGATCACTGGATTGGGTATTGTCTCCAGCATTGGTAATAACCAGAAAGAAGTACTGGCATCTCTGAAAGAAGGTCGCTCCGGGATAACTTTCTCCAAAGAATTCAAAGAGATGAAAATGAGAAGTCACGTCTGGGGTAATGTAAAACTGGATACTACAGGGTTAATAGACCGAAAAATTCAGCGTTTCATGAGTGATGCTTCTGTTTATGCTTATCTGGCGATGGATGAAGCAATTAAAGATTCTGGCCTGACTGATGATCAGGTTTCTCATATTCGTAGTGGATTAGTTGTGGGTTCTGGTGGCGGTTCTCCACATAACCAGGTGGCTGCCGCTGATGGTATGCGTTCTCGTGGTTTACGTGGTGTGGGGCCTTATATGGTGACTCGTGCAATGGCTTCCGGTGTGTCAGCTTGCCTTGCGACTCCTTTTAAAATCAAAGGGGTAAACTACTCTATCAGTTCTGCTTGTTCTACTTCTGCTCATTGTATTGGTCATGCGGCTGAACTTATTCAGTTAGGAAAACAGGATGTTGTTTTTGCCGGCGGTGGTGAAGAGCTGTGCTGGGAAATGAGCTGTGAATTTGATGCGATGGGTGCACTTTCAACGAAATATAACGAGATGCCTGAACAAGCTTCCCGTACTTATGATAAAAACCGTGATGGTTTTGTTATTGCCGGCGGTGGCGGTATCGTTGTTGTTGAAGAATTGGAGCATGCATTAGCACGCGGCGCACACATATACGCTGAAATTGTTGGGTATGGTGCCACATCTGATGGTGCGGATATGGTGGTTCCATCCGGTGAAGGTGCAGTTCGCTGTATGCATATGGCGTTGCAAGGTGTGAAAGGTTCTATTGACTATGTGAATACGCATGGTACTTCCACGCCAGCGGGTGATTTGAAAGAGTTGGAGGCTATCAGGGAAGTATTTGGTGATACAACACCTGCAATTTCTGCGACAAAAGCGATGACAGGTCATTCACTGGGTGCTGCCGGTGTACATGAAGCGATTTATAGCCTGCTGATGTTAGAGCATAGTTTTATTGCACCGAGTATTAACATTGAAGATCTTGATGATAAAGCGGCGGGTATGAATATTATTACGAAACCTACCGAACAAAAGTTGAATACAGTAATGTCCAACAGTTTTGGTTTTGGTGGTACGAATGCTTCCCTGGTAATGAGCAAGTATTTGGGGTAATTCTCTTATCAGGTTTGGACAGTGCTCAGGTAAAAGCAATAACTTTTGGCGCATTTTAGCGGCCAGGGTGAGCGAAACGAGTCAACTTCGTGTACTAAAATGTACACTCCTGTTTCTGTGCACTGTCTGTATCACCATTATTCTGTTTATTGATCCTACTAATCACATACTCGGAAGAGAGCCCTTCAGAATACCTGGGGTTGGAGAAGACCGTCTGCCGGATAACGTCAAAAGGTTGTATCATCGTTGGGTTCAACACAAGGAACAGAGTGTGAAGCTCTGAAATAAGGAACTGGAAGTTGTATGATAATGCGTTTATTACCTTATGCTTTGTTGTTTTTGCCATTTAATATATACGCTGACAGCGAATCTTGCATTCAAACAGGCGGCTATATTGAAATGAATATGCGGGGAAAAATGATAAATGATTTGAATATTCATTCTCAGGATGTTGATTTTAAAAAAACAAGAATCGAATTACTTTCTGATATTGAAATCAATAAAATTATTGCTGCGGAATTTGCTAAAAAAGAGGTGGAAAAAGATAAATCGAGAGACAGTTCAGTTCGACTCAGGTATAAAGACTATTATGAAACTTATACAGAATATAATCCTCATAATTTAATTTTAAAATTCACCTATTTTAATAAACGAGACGACAGGAATATTTTTATTGCATCGGCAATTGTTAATGATATTGAATGCTCGGTATCATTTAGTGATTATTTAACGGTGAATCGAGAATTTTAAATCATGGATTCGGTGAAAATTGAAGGCTCAAAAAAGTTGAGGTTTAATTGAATTAAATCCTATTTTTCTGGGCGTTAATTTCTGTGAAAGATAACATTAATGTAAAGTGTATTTTTATCTTGTCAGTGACAAAAGCCCATAATTTTTTGATGATAATTATGGGCTTTTGTTTATCAGACTTTAGTTTCAGCAGCCATTTGCTGAATACGGCGCTTACGGATGATGCGTAATACTGGAGGAATAATCAGAACCAGTACTGCCAATATCAATAAACTCTGAGCAATCGTGCTGTTCCACAGAATTCCAAATTCTCCATTACTGATGGAAAGTGCGCGACGTAAATTTTGTTCCAGCATTTCTCCCAATACGAAACCAAGAATTAATGGCGACATGGGGAAATTCATTTTCCTTAGAATGTAACCGAAAACGCCTAGCCCTATCATCAGCAGAAGATCGAATGTAGTACTGTGTACCGCATATACACCAACGGCCGAAACGGTAGCAATGGCAGGGACAAGGAACCATAACGGAACAGTTAACATCCGGGTAAATAGACCTATCATTGGGATATTCATGATTAGCAGGATAACGTTGGCAATCAGTAATGCTGCAATTAATCCCCAAACGATATCCGGTTGTTCAGTAAACATTCCCGGACCCGGCGTAATATTATAGAGTGTTAATGCACCCATCATAACGGCAGTGGTGCCTGAACCTGGAACTCCTAATGTTAGCATTGGAATAAAGGAGCCACAGGCCGAAGCGTTGTTAGCAGCTTCCGGTGCTGCAACGCCACGAATATCACCTTTACCAAATGAATCGCTGTTTCCACTGATCCTTTTCTCGGTCATATAGGTAATTGCGCTGGCAATTGTCGCCCCTGCACCAGGCAAAATACCGACAAAGAAACCGATAAAAGATGACCTGATCGTTGGCATGGCGCATTCAGCCGCTTCCTTGCGGTTAAACAACAAACGGCCTGTTTTGCGGATAATGGTTTTGCCGGTTGATGTATTTTCTAGCATCAGCAGAATTTCGCTGACAGAGAACAGTCCTATTACTACAACGATAAACTGAATACCATCTGACAGATGAACGTTGTCGAAAGTAAAACGATAAACCCCGGTGTTGGCGTCTACTCCGACAGTTGCCAGACTTAATCCTATCAGTGCCGCTAATAGTGATTTCAGCGGATTCTGACTCATCATGCTACCCAGACAAGCAATAGCAAAAACCATTAGTGCAAAATATTCAGCAGGGCCGAAAGCCAATGACCACTGCGCCAGTAATGGGGCAAACAAAATAATGCCGAAAATTGCCAGTAAAGAACCACAAAAAGAACTGACTGCGGAAATAGACAGCGCCACACCCGCACGTCCTTGTTTAGCCATCGGATAACCATCCAGTGCGGTCATAATGGCAGCGGCATCACCGGGAACATTCAGCAGAATCGACGATATACGCCCACCATACTCACAACCGATATAAACAGTTGCTAATAAGATCAGCGCTGATTCAGCAGGCAGTTTTAACGCGAAAGCCAGTGGCAGTAGAATCGCGACACCATTAATCGGCCCAAGCCCCGGTAACAGGCCAACAATCGTACCGACAAAACAGCCAATTAAAGCAATAATCAGGTTTTGCGGCACCATTGCAACTTCAAAACCCTGACTGAGATACATCCAGGTTTCCATAAATTCTCCGTCAGTTGAGCCAGTTGCCGAGAGGCAGGGTTACATCGAGTAAGCGGTCAAAGGCGAAATAGAGCGTGACGCCAAGGAACACCCCGGAAATAATTGCGGCAGGCAGTGTCGCGTTAAATAACAGGGCGACACTGAATGTCAGCAGAGCGGTAGCCAGAGGAAAACCCAGCCACTCAAATGCCCAGCCATAGATAACTAAAGAGACAATCAGTATCATCAGGCGACGAATAACGGATGCATCGGGCCAATTGCTCTGTTCTGGTTTTTTGAAAAGCAGCAATAAAGCACAGAGAGCCATCAGAGACAGAATAATCATTGGAAAAGGCCTGGGCCCCAGAGGTTCATAAGTGTATTCGCTCTGGATTTCCCAACCAATAACCATACCAATGGCACAGAGTGCTAACCAGATAGCAGCAAAGAGGCGATCGCTCATGATAATTGCCCTGTTATTTGGCTAAGCCGAAAGCTTTGGCTTGTTCACGATACTGTTCAACCTGTTTTTTCACATAGCTGTCCAGTTCCTTGCCGGTCATGTTGAATTCGAACAATCCACGGATATCCCGCTGCTTTTTAAAAGCATCTGTTTGTTGTAATTTATTAAAAGTATCAACCCACCACTGATACGCTTCATCGGAGACTTTTGGCCCCATATAAAATCCGCGGATAATCGGCCATATCAGGTGATAGCCTTGTTCTTTGGCGGTAGGAATATTGGCTAAATCACCCTCCAGCCGTTTATCGGCATAAACAGCCAGAACACGGATTTTGTCTCCATTCAGGTAAGGCATCATTTCGCTCAGATCACCGGAGACAGCCTGAATATGATTACCCAGCAGAGCTGTGACAGGTTCACCACCTCCCTCAAAAGCGACATAACGCATTTTGTGAGGATCAATACCAACCTCTTTTGCCAGCAGAGCTGTTTTCATCCAGTCCTGACTGCCGATAGAAGCGCCGGCACCAAACACAATGCTGGTGGGATTGTCCTTGAAAGCATTCATCAAATCATTCAGGGTGTTATAAGGAGAATCAGCACGAACAGCAATCATGCCATAATCAGTACCAACACTTGCCAGCCAGCGAACATCATTAACATTGTAGCGGCCAAATTTTCCTTGAGACAAATTGAGCAGAGAACCACCGGAAAAGGCAACGATGGTTCCCGCTTCAGCAGGTCGCTGTGCAACGATAGCGTTGTAAGCGACAGCACCAACACCACCGGGCATAAAGGTGACGCGCATAGGCTTACTGATCTCTTTGGTATCCAGTAATGAAACCTGTACCAGTTTGCAGGTCAGATCAAACCCGCCACCCGGTTTTGCTGGTGCAATACATTCAGTTCTGCCGGGGGCGTCGGCAGCAAAAACAGTACTTGCGCTAAATAGTAAAGCGGTTGTCGCTAACATTTTGATTATTATAGTTTTCATTTGGTTGCTCTCATCAGTGCCTGTGTAAGACATAACCATCACAAACGAACTTGGTTGACTTAATTGATAATAATAAAACCTTTCATTTACCTTTCATTAACAAGAAAAGTTGTTGATATGTGATTTCAATCGCTTAATTTGCGTAGCGTTTCGCATTAATGAGTTAACAAATGGCGACATACTTTCTTTTTTGTTTGGGTTTGTTGTAAGTTTCTTGTGGTTCTGATGTTGCTCTGTTTTGTTGTCAGATAACTCAAAGAAAAATTGCCCGAAGGTGGTGTGGTTTTTGGCAAAAATAGTCGTAAACTTTCGCTTAATGCGGGGGAGAGATAAGGTGAAAAGCTTTAAGGGTTTATCTGCAATCTGGAACAGCCGCCTGTAGGCGACTGTTTAACCGTTTTGCATCTTTGATGTTTATTGATTGGTTACTCGGAGTGCATGATTTCATCGATATCACGCGGTGCTGGATTTTGTCGGCAGCAAGGGCACGTCACGTAAGCTATTCCAGGTACTCTGTTTGAGTCAACTTCAGCTTGGAAGACTTGTTTCAAACATTCCGTGTGCATTGGATAGCTTTCGGGGCTACCGTGATTGCAACTGAGTTGGTAAAAAGGCTTGTCGTTATTTTCAAGACAAATGGTACATTCTTTGGTTGTATCTGGCTCAATGTGTGGCATGTGACTTCTCCTATATGAGGGATTATTTCGCTTTTCTGGCTTAAATAGCGTTTCAAAACAGTAGATCACTCGAAGGGAACTTAATCTGGTTTTTGCAATCTGATTAATCGCAAAAAATCACAAATTACTAAATCACTCGTTGAACTGAGTTATGCAAATTATAGCACCTATATTCCGAAATGAATGGCGCTTAATGCTAAAAATTCTTCATAGAACTTAGCAAAAACCGCCGTAAACCCTTGCCCAGTGCGGGCGGGGATATAAGGCGAAAAGCCCAAAGGGCTTTCAGGCGGTTATCAATCTGCATACTGCGTTTGATAATTTCTTCAATCCGAAGTTGCGCGCCCAATTTCCCACGTTCAAACGCAAACAGGGCAAGCAATCGCGCTATCACTGTGTTGGGGTGAAAGTGCTGGAGGGGGCGGTGAAGCGCCCGAAATTGTCACCGATAAAGGCGCGCATACACCGAGAAATTGCAGGGGAAGTGAAGAGCATGACGCTGTCCCGAACCGCCACGGGAAAATATTTCGCCGCTATCCTGTGTGACGATGGAAAAGATGCGCGGGAAAAGCCGGGCGTAATCACCCGCGTGACCGGTTGCGATATGGGTTTGTCCCACTATCTTATCGAGTCGAACGGGGAGAAGGTCAATAACCCGCGTCACCTAATCAACGCCACCCGTAACCTGCGTCGAAAGCAGAAATCGCTGTCCCGCAAACAAAAGGGCAGTGCTAACCGCGGGAAGGCCCGATTACGTCTGGCGGCAGTCCATGAGCGGGTAGCCAATGCCCGCGCCGATTTTCAACACAAACGCTCTCGGACAATGGTTGACGAAAACCAAGCGCTCATTGTTGAGACACTAAAATCGGCCAACATGATGAAGGATCACCGCATTGCCCGCGCTATCGGGGATGCGGGCTGGCATGGTTTCATCAAGAAACTGGAATACAAAGCCGCAGCAGCGGGGGTCCATCTGGTCAAACTGGATCAGGGGTTCGCGAGTTCGAAAACCTGTCATTGCTGCGGTCATAAAGAATCAGAAATGCCCTTAAGCCAGCGGTACTGGATGTGTCCAATGTGCCAAACGGAACATGATCGCGATATCAATGCGGCGCTCAACATCCAGCGCAAGGGCACGAGAGAATTACAGGCGGCGGGACTCGTCGTTTCTGCCCACGGAGGCCAGTGTAAATCCGTCATAAAGACGGTTGCGGCCTGAGAAGTGGGAAGCCTCGCCGTTTTTTACGGCGGGGAGCAGTCACGATGAAAACTATGCCTGAAGATTAATGGCGATGTTGACGTACGACACTAATTGATGCGAGGTCACCTGATGGTAGCTTTTTTGTACCTTTGCTTAAATATTCCTCATGTGTATATTGATGCTAAACATCTTCTGAATTACATTGTAGTTCAACAAGGAGGCTTATTATGGCTGCAAATCAACTAGTACAAACCCGTATTGATGGTGAAATCAAAGCAGAGGCTGCTGCGGTTCTCGCCGCTATGGGGCTCACTGTGTCAGATGCTGTTCGCATGATGCTAACACGAGTTGCAAGAGAAAAAGTATTACCATTTGAACCATTAGTTCCGAACGAAACGACAATCGCAGCAATGAAAGAAGCTCGTAAAGGGGGTGGAAAATCATTCTCCACTGTCAAAGATTTAATGGCTGATCTCAATGCGAACGACTGAATACACAAGTCAATTTAAACGCGATTACAAAAGAGAAAAAAAGGGTAAACATCGTGCTATTCTTGACGATACTATAATGTTGGTTATCAATGAATTAGCCTTGGATAATCCACTGGAGTCAAAATACTGTGATCATGCGCTGACTGGAGATTGGAAGGATTTCCGAGATTGTCATATTAAGCCGAACCTTATACTGATTTACCAAAAACCTGACGAGGGCACATTACGGCTTGTTCGCCTTGGTTCGCATTCCGAACTTGGATTATAGGGATAACCAGCTCTCCTTATTTTTTATAGCTACCAACTTAATAAACCCACTTCGGCGCTGAGGGATCCCCACAAAGCGGTGCTAATAAATCAAAACCATATTTTGGTAGATTTTGGCGAGGTATTTGAGTGTGTTATTAAGTACTATTTCAAATAATATTAGCGGGGAATGGCGTAATATATTCTCCGCTAATGTCAGGTAAGAAATGACTCTTCTTGATTTGATACTATTTGCCTGATAATTAAGGTGTATTCCTTTGTTTTCAGCATGAAACCCAATCAACCAAAGCACAATCGAGCTGAGCGTAGCAAGAAGGCTCAATACGGATAAGCGACCAGCGCCTTGACTGTAACTCGCCCTAAGCCCAAATCCAAATCGTTCGCTCTTTTCATCTCTAAAATTTTGTTCTATTTGCATTCTTCGGCTGTATAATTTCATAACCTGCCGAGGTTTAAAATCATCCATGCTGGTAAAAATAAGCCAAGGCTCTATGGCTGCCGAACGTCCATCTTTCACCTGTGACATTCGTTCCATTCGACATCGTGACTTTTTGAATTTTCTACCTTTATTAGGTCTTTTATGGAGATAAAAGAAACCATCACAGCGAGCATATTCTGCTTTTGATAATGTACCAAAACCCAGAAATTGTGGTGTTGTAGTCGCTTTCAAAGCTTGCCGTTTAAACCAAAACTCACCATATTTTTCCAGCCTTAATTGAGTATTTCCACGAATACGCCCAACAAAATCCCAACCAAGAGTTTTTATATGCTTAAACCAAGCATTTTTGAAACCGGCATCTGTAACGATAAGGACTCGAGCTTTAGGGTTAACAGCCTGAGCTAATATGTCGAGAAAGGCGTTTTGTATTTTTGAATTTTGCTGATCACATGAAGGTACTATTTGACTTAATAAAGGTATTGAGCGCCCATCGCAAATTAAACTAGCACGGAGTACATGATGTTCTTGTGACGGATATCCACTCCAATCAACGGCAATAACACACAGTGATAGAGGCTCAGTCAGCATTGAAATAATGTTGCGAAAAATATCAGGAATATTCTTGTGGAGTGCTTTATTACCAAGTAATCGGTCAACACGTTTAATTTTATGCTTGACGAGGGCATTTCCCGGCAGAAAACGACCAACACTGGTTAACGTAAGAGAAGCGCCATTAATCAAAGCCATAGTGGCATCGATTAATGCATTCTGACGATACTTATGAAACGGCGCTAAGGCATCTTTGAAGAAGTCATGACATACTTTACGTATAGGCATAGCAGTGACCTTATTGACTTGGTGGAACAATCAGTAGATCACACAACGCTATGCCTGTCT
>NZ_JAJAFX010000054.1:0-34730 GCF_025384845.1 Photorhabdus temperata
GTACCCCTTCCCTGGCCGACTGCCATACCGCCAGACGGCTGGTTGCAATGTAACGGTGCAGCCTTTGATAAGTCACAATTTCCGGAATTAGCGAAAGTTTATCCTGGCAGTAACTTACCCGATTTACGCGGTGAATTTATCCGTGGCTGGGATAACGGGCGTGGAGTCGATCCATCGCGTTCATTACTAGTATGGCAAGAGGGGTCTTATTTATTACAGGAAATTAATCAGTCTGTTGATAATGTTGTTAATTTCTCAATTAATGACCGTGTAAAATTACAATGGGATGCCCCTACCCTCCAAAATGAAGAGCTTACACTAAGAGCCAGGTCTGTAAGCTCAGCAACAACTTGGAATCCCGTAGCAGCTTATATAGGAGTATCAAGGCCACGTAACGTCGCATTTAACTATATCGTAAGAGCGGCATAAATGAGCATGCCTGTATTCGAAGTGATCCCTGTGGGAATACCTCTTCCCTGGCCGATTGACATCCCCCCAAATGGATGGGTGAAATGTAATGGGGCACTCTTTGATAAATCTCTGTATCTGAAATTAGCTGAAGCCTATCCTGACGGTAAACTACCCGATTTAAGAGGTGAGTTTATCCGAGGGTGGGATGATGCGCGCGGCATTGACCGCGGTCGCCAACTACTGAGCATTCAAGTTGATGCGTTCAAAAGACATAATCACAGCATTTATACCACTAACAGTGATAAAACTAGTCTTGAGGATACAGATCCCATGCGTGGCGGTATGACAGGCGGTCCTAACTACCGGGGCAGTTTAGGGGAAAACAAATTTATTGGGATGAATGGTGGAAATGAAACACGCCCGAGAAATGTGGCATTTAATTACATTGTGAGGATTATCTGATGAGTAAGGCTATACTGGATAAGAATAATATTGCCATCAATAGCGGGAATATTATTGTGTTTAATTACAACGCAA
This sequence comes from Photorhabdus temperata, assembly GCF_025384845.1. NCBI lineage: Bacteria > Pseudomonadati > Pseudomonadota > Gammaproteobacteria > Enterobacterales > Morganellaceae > Photorhabdus > Photorhabdus temperata. The sequence continues at coordinate 949 of NZ_JAJAFX010000054.1, forward strand.
GCACGCGAGAATATTTAAGCAGCACTGATGAATATATTTCTGTCGGTGTCGGCCTTCCTGCTAATTCTTGCACAGATGCACCACCTGATGCCAAAGAGGGTTATGTTGCTTGCCGTTCATCTGATTCAACCAACTGGTTGATTGTGGCAGATTATCGCGGAAAAATAGCTTACAACACACAAACTGGGAAACCGCAGGAAATTATTGAACCAGGTGAATTACCAGAAATACTGACATTTAAACAACCCGCTACCGATTTTGATAAATGGGATGGTGAAAAATGGGTAACGGATATCGAAGCCCAAAAGGCCAGTCAGATTGAACAGGCAGAACAACAACGTGCTACTCTTCGTCAACAGGCAGATGAAGCTATGACTTTACTGCAATATGCCGTTGAAACTGAAATGGCCTCAGAAGCAGAAAAAGCGTTATTGCTTGCCTGGAAAAGGTATGTGGTATTACTGAGTCGGGTTGATATTTCACTGGTTTCTGATATTGAGTGGCCGAAAATACCAGAATAAATAGAATTATTAAGACCGGGCACTATTCTATCCCCGGTCTTTCTTTAAGTTACGTAATGGTGGAATTTATCAGTCAATCTCTAGTACTTTTGAAATACCAATTTGGTTAACTATTCCATTCTTCGTTCATCAGAATGTTTTTCATGATAGAACAAACTTTTCATAGAAAGATAACCAGCTTTTAACGTATCCGGGTAAAAGCTCCTAGTCGTTGCTAAAGATAGAGTATATCCTTTTACCTTTAATACCCGATAGCTATGATAAGTGGAGAACATAGACCTTGATTTCCTGTACCAAACCATTGTGGGAATACTTTTACTTCTGAATTAGTCCAAGAGGATACCTGAAACACTTGATCCGAGAATTTGGTGTTATCACCTTTTGTTGCAGTTAGAGCCATTAAGCATATATTAGGAAAAGCAAGTGGAAACTGTAATGCTGGGTAAGTTATAGTTTCTTTATCACAAATTGGGCCTGTCATCCACTGAAATATCCACTTCTTTGGTACACCATTAACCATCATAGGAATAGTTATGTAACCATCGGCGTTTAATAATCCTTCAGCAGCAGCTAGTTTAGCTCCTTCTTGTAAACCAAGATTTTTCAAAATAACTCAATCCATGATAATTCCCATAAAAATAGTCTCTTATTGGTATTAAGCAGGATCACACATGGTGAAGATTGGCTATATCTGGGTATCAATAAATGACCAGAACAGTGATTTACAGAGAAATGCGTTGATAAGTATAAATTGTGAACGGACTTTTGAAGAGAAAATCAGTGAAAAAACAACCAATAAACAGGGCTAAAAACGGCTTTGACCAAAAGATCACAACAGGAAGGTACTGGTATTGATTTACCGTATTTCATTTCCCACTATCTATAAAAATTTACGGTTAACTTATTAAAAAACAATAAATTAATCGATATGGTTTGTATCATCCCCCACACATTTCCTATCGAATGATTTAATGGTTCGGATACCTCAACATAGCGGGACACCTTAACAGGAGAACCGCTAATATGGCACAAGATTATCATCACGGCGTCCGTGTACAGGAAATTAACGAAGGCACACGCACCATCACCACTGTTAGCACCGCTATTGTCGGTATGGTGTGTACTGGCCCTGAAGCAGACGAAAAAACTTTTCCATTAAATACCCCAGTCTTGATTACTGATGTTTCAACTGCTATTGGCAAAGCCGGTAAAACCGGTACATTGCCTCAGGCACTTAAAGCTATCGCAGATCAGTCTAAACCTGTCACTGTTGTTGTCCGTGTGGCACAAGGTGAAACGGAAGAGCAAACCACCAGCAATATCATTGGTACCACGACTAATGAAGGAAAGAAAACAGGTATACAAGCACTGTTGGCAGCACAAAGCCAATTAGGTGTGAAACCACGTATTCTGGGTGTTCCTGGTCTGGATACAAAAGCTGTTGCTGTTGAATTGGTAAGTGTTGCACAAAAACTAAGAGCAATGGCTTATGTCAGTGCTTATGGTTGTAAGACTATCTCGGAAGTTATCGAATATCGCAAAAACTTTAGCCAGCGCGAGCTGATGCTGATTTGGCCTGATTTTTTGAGTTGGGATACTGTTTCTAATAAAGAGGTTATCGCCTACGCTACTGCCCGTGCCTTGGGTCTGCGTGCCAAAATTGATGAAGAAACCGGTTGGCACAAAACGTTGTCCAACATCGGCGTCAATGGTGTGACCGGTCTTTCTGCGGACGTATTCTGGGATCTGCAAGACCCAGCGACTGATTCTGGCCTGCTAAACCAAAATGGTATCACTACGCTTATCCGTAAAAACGGTTTCCGTTTCTGGGGTTCCCGCACTTGTGCTGATGATCTATTGTTCCAGTTCGAAAGCTACACCCGTACTGCACAGGTACTGGCTGATACCATGGCTGAAGCACATATGTGGGCGATCGATAAACCACTGACTCCATCGCTGGTACGAGACATTATCGAAGGTATTAACGCCAAATTCCGCGAATTGAAATCTGGCGGTTACATCATTGATGGTAAGTGCTGGTACGACGAAAGAGCCAATGATAAAGACACTCTGAAAGCGGGCAAATTGACTCTCGATTATGACTATACACCTGTACCACCACTGGAAAACATGATGTTACGCCAGCGTATTACAGATCGTTATTTGATGGATTTCGCAAAAAGCATAAACGGCTAAGGGGGCACAGATGGCATTACCACGCAAACTTAAATACCTGAATTTGTTTAATGACGGCAATAGCTATCAGGGAATAGTAGAAGAACTTATTCTGCCTAAACTGAGCCGTAAATTGGAAACCTATCGTGGCGGTGGTATGAACGGTAGCGCGACCGTGGACTTAGGTCTGGATGAAGGCGCATTGGATGTTGAATTTACTCTGGGAGGTATGGAGGCTCAACATTATCGGCAGTGGGGGCTAACTAAAGCCGATGGTGTAATGTTGCGCTTTGCGGGCTCTTTCCAGCGCGATGATACCAACGATGTGATTGCTGTTGAAGTCGTGATGCGTGGCCGCTTCCATGAATTTGACCACGGCACTTATAAGCAGGGTGATAACACTCAGACCAAAATCAGCGCTAAAAATACCTACTTTAAACTGACATGGGATGGAGAAGTCCTGATCGAAGTGGATACCGTCAATATGGTTGAAGTGGTTAATGGTGAAGATCGTTTGGCAGATCATCGCCGTGCTATGGGTCTTTAATCTAATCGGATAAACAAGGTTGAACCATGACAGAAACACGCATTACTCAAAACGACGAGCAGCGCACGATTGTATTAGAAGAGCCGCTTGCACGCGGTAATAGCAACATCACTGAAGTGGTGGTGCGTAAACCTAACAGTGGTGCGTTGCGTGGTGCACGGCTACAGGCTCTGCTAGAAATGGACGTGGACTCAATGATGTTAGTTTTGCCACGTGTGACCACACCCGCTCTCACTAAAAGCGACCTGTTGGCAATGACACCCGGCGATCTGATTAATCTCAGTGTTGAGGTGGTCAATTTTTTGTTACCGAAGTCGGCGAAGTCCGGTTTCCAGACCGACTAACCGTAGATGAATTGGTGGCAGATATTGCCACCGTTTTCCACTGGTCTCCAGCAGTTACAAATGAAATGTCACTGCTGGAATTACTGGACTGGCGACATCGGGCCATCTTACGAAGTGGTGCAGAAAATGAGTAATACACAGTCACAGCTTAAATGGGTAATACAGTCCGTTAATAAGCTGACCAGCGCCTTGAAATCCGCGCAACGGAATAATAAAAAATTGGCAGATTCCATCCGGCAAAATCGTGATGAACTCAAGCAATTAAATCAGACTTGTAAAGCGGTTAAACCTTATTCTGCTCCTGAATATGCGCAGGAGACTGCGCATGACAGTAGTAAAAAGGAAGAGAGTCGCGATGGAAGTCGCTATAGCAAAATTAAAGATCTTCGTGATCGTATTAGCCAGCATGGTGCTAATGCAAAATCGGCAGGTGTTAAGATACTGACAACCAGCAAAAACTTTTTAATGCCGGGTTACGATCTTAATGCTCAAATGGCCAAAATTCAGGTACAAACTAATATTGAAAAAAACTCTCCTGAATATGCCATGTTACTCAATCAAAGTCGTGAGTTGAGCAAAAGCACCGGAATTGATGCCGGCAAAATCGCGCAAGGGCAGAGTCTTTATGCTTCTGCCGGTTATTCCCCTGATCAGATAAAGAATATGATGCCCGGTACAGTATCAATGTCACAGGCTAGTGGTGCAGATTTCGCCGCTACCATTGATATTGGCACTAATGTGCTGGAAGGGTTCAAATTACAATCCGAAGAGATGAGCCGAGTGAGTGATGTTTTAACGGCAACGTTTACTGGTTCAAAAATGACGTTGGCGGCATTGGGTGACACCATGAAATTTGTTGCGCCGACCGCTTCTTCTTTGGGGATTGATATGGAAACTGTTGCTGCTGCTACCAGAAAGCTGAGTGATGCCAATATCAAAGGAAGTGAAGCCGGAGAGGTTCTGAACAGTGTGCTGGGACGGTTAGCTGAACCGCCTAAAGCCGCTGCCGCTGCATTGGCGCAACTAAGTATCAAGACCCGTGATGCTAAAGGTAATTTACGGCAATTACCGGACATCCTCGCTGAATTGGATGATAAAACCCGGTCAATGAGCAGAGAGCAACGTATTGGTTATTTCACCGCAATTGGTGGTGAAAATGCCGCTCCTGCTTTGAATGTGTTGGTGGATCAAGCTGGGCAAGGGGGATTACAGGCATTTATCACTAAATTAAAGAGTGTCCAGGGTGAATCCCAAAAAGTTGCATCTGCAATGACCAACAGCCTCACTGGTGATATCCAAAAACTTAATGCTGCCTGGAGTGATCTGGGTGTTCAGATGTTTTCCGGTGCAGAAGGTCCTTTAAGGGGAGCCACTCAGCAAGTGACAAATGTGGTCAATAAAGTCGGTGAGTGGATGGAGGCTAACCCACGCCTGGCTGCAACACTTGCGACGATCACGATGGTAATCGGAGGGATGCTGACTGTTTTCGGCGCCTTGGCCCAAGCGATCGCTTCAATATTACTTCCGTTAGCAGTGGCGAAATATAGTCTTACTCTCTTTGGCAGTGCTGGTGTGAGAGCTCTCGGATTTGTGGGGAACGCTCTGAAAATGTTGGGTAGCACCATGATGATCGTTGGTCGTCTGATGATGGCTAACCCAATCCTTGCCATTATTGGTTTGATTTCTATGGCTGCTGTTTATATTTGGCAAAACTGGGAAACCCTGGGACCGAAATTTTCCCAGCTTTGGGAAAATATTAAAACTAGTCTAAGTGAGAAATGGGAATCAATTAAATTGAGGGTTGTGGAAACTTGGGAGAATATAAAAACTAACATAAGTAATGCCTGGGAAGTTGTTAAACAAAATACATTGAATATCTGGGAAAGTATTAAAATATCGATTTCAGATAAATGGAATGAAATTATTACCGGCATAATGAGTCTGCCCGATAAATTTAAAGAGTTCGGAACCGCGATAGTTAACAGTTTGCTAGATGGGATTAATGAAAAATGGGAGGCACTGAAAAAGAAACTGACCTCATTGTCTGATTATATTCCTGAGTGGATGCGGCCGTGGGATGACACTTCAAAAGGCGTCAGTAATAACATTAGCTCTGATGTCAGTTCGGTATTGCCCAAACATGACAAGGGGGGAATTATTCCAGCTGGAAAATTCGGTATTGTTGGCGAATATGGACCAGAGATTGTTTCAGGCCCTGTCAATGTCATTAGTCGACTCCAGACGGCTAAACTTGCCGCTGTCGCTGCATTTTCTTTAAGTGTGATGGCGCCTTCTACCGCGGCTAGAACTGCACCGTTGCATATTCAGAGTTTGCCGATTCATGCTTATCCACAGATTCAGGAAAAGGTAGATAAAAAACAGATACAGTACCGTAATGAATCGCCTGTCTATCACATAAATATCTATGGTGCTCCGGGGCAGTCTGCGCAGGATATCGCAGCAGCGGTCAGGCGCGAACTGGATGATCGGGAACGTAAACAGCAAGCTCGTTTACGTAGTTCATACTCTGACAGAGGGGAATTCTAATTATGATGGCTGCACTGGGTTTATTTGTTTTTATGCTGAAAACGACGCCATACCAGAATTTGCAACATCAGCAATCATGGCGACATGCTTTTAACAGCCGTATTGGAATGCGGCCTGCCTGGCAATTTCTGGGGCCGGATAACGACACTATGACACTTTCCGGCACATTACATCCAGAAATTACCGGTGGTCGCTTATCGTTGATGGCTTTACAAGTTATGGCTGATAGCGGAAAAGCATGGTCCTTTTTAGATGGCAATGGCACGATTTATGGCATGTTTGTGATTGAGAGTATCGACCAAACAAAAACGGAGTTTATGTCGAATGGTGCTGCCCGCAAAATTGATTTCACTTTGACATTGCGGAGAGTTGATAGCTCTCTGGGGGAAATGTTTGGTGATTTGCAGGAACAGTTCTCTATGCTCACAGACAATCTATCCGGTAGAATTGGTGAGGTGTTACCATGATATCTGAGTTTGATCGGGTTACTGAAAAAGGCAACACCCCGGCATTTCTTCTGGAAATTGATAATAAAGATATCAGCGAGCGCATTCAGTCGCGTCTGATGTCACTGACAATGACAGATAATCGAGGTTTTGAGGCTGATCAGCTTGATATTGAACTGGATGATGCAGATGGAACCTTGATGTTACCTTCCAGAGGAAATGTGATTTCGTTGGCATTGGGGTGGCGCGATCAACCACTAATTAGTAAAGGGCGTTTTACTGTGGATGAAATTGAGCACAGTGGAGCGCCGGATAAACTGACTATCCGTGCCCGCAGTGCTGATTTCCGCGAATCTCTCAATATGAGACGCGAAGAGTCTTATCATGAGAAAACGATTGGCGATATTGTTCGTACTATTGCTGTCAGAAATAAACTTACCGCTGATTTGCATAAGGATATAGAGAAAGTATTTATTAATCATATCGATCAGACAAATGAGTCTGATGGTAGCTTTCTTACCCGGTTGGCAAATCAGGAAGGGGCAATTGCCTCAGTAAAAAATGGCAAATTGATATTTATCCGGCAAGGACAGAACAAAACAGCCAGAGGTCAAATTATTCCTGCATTAGTGATCACTCGTCAGTTAGGAGACAACCATAATTTTACTCTGTCTGATCGTGATGCTTATACTGGCGTGGTAGCAAATTGGTTGGATACCCGTAAGCCGGAAAAAAAACACATTTTAACCGTCAAGCGAAAGAATCAGGAAAATACTGATAAGTCAAAATCATATCTGGTTGGTAGTAAGGATAATGCACTGGAGCTTTCCCGTATTTATGCTGATGAAGCCAGCGCTAAGCGCGCTGCTAAAGTTGTCTGGGAAAAAATGCAACGTGGTACAGCGACATTTTCAATTCAACTGGCTCGGGGGCGTGCAGATCTTTACCCTGAAGTACCTATAAAAGTCACTGGTTTTAAGCCAGAAATAGATAATACGGAATGGACACTAACGACGGTCACTCACACTGTGAATGGATCTGGGGGAGGTTTTACAACAGCGCTGGCTCTGGAATTAAAAATTGATGATCTCGATATGAAATAATTGTTCTTTAAATGAGATCTCATTGCTATATTGTTCACATAATGAGAGTTTGTTTTTCATTTAAAGGTAAAATATATGATCAAGTGTCCTCTTTGTGGTAAAGCTGCTCATGCACGCAGTAGCTTTGAACATTCCAGTCAGACAAAAGAACGTTATAATCAGTGTCAAAACATAAACTGTGGTGCAACTTTCGTCAGCCATGAAACATTTGTCCGTTTTATTTCTAAACCTGGTGAAGTAGTAAGCGTTAAGCCACATCCTAAAGAAAAGTCTAAAACTCAGTTAGATTTGGCTTGAAGCTCATAAATTAGCAAAAAATGCTGTAAACCCTTGTCCGATGTGAATGGGGAGCCATCACTTTGCAGATTTTTGCCACACCGGTAGTTGGCCAATGAGATGATCACTTCCACCCTGTGAGCGGTACTCTGACAGGGTGTTTTATTTTCTGGGGAGACTATTGTGAACAACATTGCTCTTCTGGGAATCAGGTAAAACTAATATCCCTGTAGTTAGCTTGTCCATTTGTTAAGACATTCTCAGAAGGCTGCATTTCTCCCATAAAAATCGGTTTTACAAAAATGGGGTGACCATAAATTTTATGGTTTTGGACTTGTTATCCCTCTTGTATTAACTGCGCTACCAAATATTTTGCGAATAGTTAATAAATTCACTTGCGCCTCTGGTTATATTTTGTCAGCTTTAGTGTAATTATAATCTCTGATTGACACTCCCCAAGACAGGACAATAACGATGAAAAATGTGGGTTTTATCGGCTGGCGTGGTATGGTCGGCTCAGTATTAATGCAACGTATGATTGAAGAACGGGATTTTGATATTATTCATCCTGTATTCTTCACGACATCACAACATGGGCAGATTGCACCTGATTTTACAGGTCAACAGGGTACCTTACAGAATGCTTTCGATATTGAGGCTCTTAGTGTTCTGGACATTATTATTAGTTGCCAGGGAGGAGATTACACCAATGAGGTTTATCCGAAGTTAAGAGCAACGGGTTGGCAGGGATATTGGATTGATGCGTCATCAGCGCTGCGTATGAATGATGATTCCATCATTATTCTTGATCCGGTCAATCATGCTCATATTCAGGAAGGTCTTAATAAAGGTATAAAAACTTTTGTTGGTGGTAATTGTACTGTTAGCTTAATGCTGATGTCTCTGGGCGGTTTGTTTGCTAATGATTTGGTTGAATGGGCTTCTGTTGCGACTTATCAGGCAGCTTCTGGTGCCGGTGCTCGTCATATGCGCGAATTACTGGTTCAGATGGGCTCTCTGCACACTCAGGTAGCAAAAGAGTTGCAAGATCCGGCATCTGCTATCCTGGATATTGAAAGAAAGGTAACAGATTTCACCCGTAACGGTTCTTTACCAACAGACCAATTTGGCGTACCACTGGCAGGTAGTTTGATCCCATGGATTGATAAACAGCTTGATAACGGTCAGAGCCGTGAAGAGTGGAAAGGGCAGGCAGAAACCAACAAGATCCTCAATACTGGTAATAATCTTATTACCGTTGATGGTTTGTGTGTACGTATTGGCGCTTTACGTTGCCACAGTCAGGCATTTACTCTGAAATTGAAAAGAGACATTCCGATTCCTGAAATTGAGCAATTACTGGCTGCGCATAATGACTGGGTAAGAGTGATCCCAAATGATCGTGAGCTGAGTATGCGAGAATTGACCCCGGCAGCGGTAACAGGCACGTTGAATACTCCTGTGGGGCGCTTACGCAAGCTGAATATGGGCCCGGAATATTTATCTGCTTTTACAGTAGGTGACCAATTGCTGTGGGGAGCAGCAGAGCCTCTGCGTCGTATGCTACGTATCTTAGCTTAATCGTTTTAATCTATTTACTTATGTAAAAATCCACTCGTTATTCGGGTGGATTTCTCTATATGGCATTTGATGGTTCTGTTGATTGTTTCTTTATTGGTTTATTTTTGTTATATTCCATAAATTATATTTATGATTTGTATCTGCCTAGTAAATCATTTTTATGGAGATGACGGGAATGGAACAAGATAAATTACTGAGTTTAAAAGTAAGAGAATTAAGAGAGTTGGCAAGAACGTTATCTTTTCGCTATATCAGTCATAGTAAAATCAAAATAGATTTTAATTCAGATGTAAATCTTTTTATAGAGGATATATTGGGACGGGTTCGTGTTCATTGTTTATCTTCAAGTGGTGCAATTGAATTAATCCAATTTGAAATAGATCACCTGAAAGAGCAAGCTTTCTATTTAATAGCAAATAGAGTAAAGCAATATGCAATAATTGAAAGGGAAAAAGAGAAATCAAGTTATGCTAATCTTATATTAAAACAGATCGGATTTGTTGGTGGTGGTACTCAGATTCTTGCGGGTTACACAGTCTGTAAGGCTTCTTTAGGGTTAGCATGTGCTTCATTCGGTGCTCCATTAATGGCTCATGGGTACAATAATGTTGTTGAAAATGGATATTATCTATTGTACAGAGAAAATATTAATGGTGGTGTCAGAGAAGGATACAGATATATTGCTAACAAAATCGGTTTAAGTGATAAAGATGCAGATATTGCTTATGCAACTGTTGATTTGGCTCTTTCAGGTTATGGCGCTTTTAGAAAAGTCTTGAAGCCAAGAGAAAAGTCATGGAAGTTATTCAGAAATATAGATAATGATTTTATCAGAGGGTGGAGAGAAATGGGAACTGTGAGCTTAACTACAGAAGGTATCGTTGATAGTTCTACAATTTTGAGTATTTATCAGTTACAAGAGGATAAATAATGAATTATATCGATGTTACAATTTCCACTCAATCTACTTGGCAGGATATTTTTCTGTACTATCTTTTATCATTAGCGCTTTTGTTTTTTCTTTTTTTCATGAAAATTACCATAGAGAAAAGAAGAAATTATATTCTCTCTGTTCTTGGTTTTTTTATTATAATAATGTTTGGTTCAATTCAATTGTTTATTGTTAAATATGGTGGTTATCATGAGATTATATCAATGTTTATTAATTTAAATAGTGAGGTAATTAGAGTGGGTAGTGTGATTTTTTCTATTTTATATGCTTGCATGTTACCAAGAAAATATTGAAATTAGTTTTAGATTAGATGATTATGAAATGAATTTGTTAATGGATAGGATAAGCTTATAATAACTATCTAATTACTGAAAAAATCATAATATGCTTGTTGAGTATTTGTTGATTAAGATAGGAAAAAATATGGATTATATCGATGTTATAATTTCTACCAAGCCCACTTGGTGGGATATTTCTCTTTATTACATTATGTCTTTAGTTGTTTTTATCTCATTTTATTTTATAAAAAAGATTGTGGATAAAAAACGTAATTATATTTTGTCTGTTTTTGTTTCTATTTTAATAATTATATTTGGTTATATACAACTATTTGTTGTTGGCCTTAATGAACACCATGATTTTATATCGAAATTCATTAATTTAAATAGTGAAGAGATTAAAATAGGAAGTATGATATTCTCTGTTTTATATGCTTTGGTCCTACCGAGAAAAGTTCGTTAATGAAACAAGGCGTGAAGTTAAAACGCCTTGTTTTGCTCTTTTAATAAATCCTATCATCCCAAATACTATAACCACCAGTACCTGCGATAAGGTGATTCCAGGTAATATTTGTATATTTTAATGAAATACTTTCCTGTGGTGGGAGCTCATTATGATTCAACGAATGCGGATGTAAAACACTTATTTCAGTGATTGTGGCACCAGTGATCTTTATATTGTAATAACGTTCTTGAGCACCATTTGAGTTAGTTCGGTAAAAATCAATAGAGCATTCAAGAGACTCATTATCAGAAATAGCAACACCAAGTAATGGTGATGATTTGTCGATGGGTTTTTGGATAACAATGGGTTGATGATCGACGTTTTGAGCCCGTGTTATCGCATGGCTTAAGCTATAAACTAATATCTGATCAAAGTGGTTTGCTTGATATTTATTACCAATAGAATCAACAGAAGAACATCCAGCTGATATTAACCCTTGTTTTTTTCCCTTTACCGTCATGTAAATCATGTCAGCCATATTATATCCTTAGATTATATTTAAGTGATGTTTTACAGAAACATTAGATAAATTACACTTTATTGGTGATAAATAACAGATAAAAAAACGCTCATAGAGAATAAATATGAGCGCTTTGGAGATTGCCAAGAATAGCAATTAGATATCAATATTGGCCGCTTTCAGGGCATTCTCTTCAATAAATGCACGGCGAGGTTCAACTGCATCACCCATTAGGGTTGTAAACAGTTGATCAGTGGCAATCGCATCTTTTACTGTCACACGCATCATGCGGCGGGTTTCCGGGTTCATGGTTGTTTCCCATAACTGCTCAGGGTTCATTTCTCCCAGACCTTTGTAACGCTGTATGGACAGGCCACGACGTGACTCTTTGGTCAGCCAGTTCAGAGCCTGCTCAAAATCAGAGACAGGTTGGCGGCGTTCACCACGCTCAATATAAGCGTCTTCTTCGATCAAATTGGCAAGTTTATCGCCCAATTGGGTAATACGGTGATATTCACCACCGTGGACAAAATCGAAGTCCAGTAGATAGTCAGTATCAACACCATGTGTACGAACACACAGAACGGGTTCATACATTTGGCGCTCACGATTTTCATGGAGGCGATAGCTGTAGCTGCTACTGTTTTGTTCACGGTCATTCAGACGAGTAACCAGCGTTTTAATCCATTCTTCAACTTTGGCTTTATCAGACAGCTCTTCTTCAGTTAGCTTTGGATGATAAATCAGATTGTTCAACAGACTTAGTGGATACAGGCGTTCCATACGTTTAATGATTTTCTGCACACTATTGAATTCTGTCACCAGTTTTTCCAGTGGTTCCCCTTTCAGGGCGGGTGCGTGTTTGTTGGTGTAAAGTGATGCGCCATCCAGTGCAATGGACAGTTGGTATTCGTCCATGGCTTCATCATCTTTAATATATTGTTCCTGCTTGCCTTTTTTCACTTTATACAGTGGCGGCTGTGCAATAAACACATGACCACGTTCAATGATTTCTGGCATTTGACGATAGAAGAAAGTCAACAACAGAGTACGGATATGAGAACCATCGACGTCCGCATCTGTCATGATAATAATACTGTGATAACGCAGCTTATCCGGGTTGTATTCGTCACGGCCAATACCGCAACCCAACGCAGTGATCAGGGTTGCCACTTCCTGAGAAGAGAGCATTTTATCGAAACGCGCTTTTTCAACGTTCAGGATTTTACCTTTCAGTGGCAAAATTGCCTGATTTTTGCGGTTACGCCCCTGTTTTGCGGAACCACCCGCAGAGTCCCCTTCCACTAAGTAGAGTTCGGACAGTGCCGGATCACGTTCCTGACAATCCGCCAGTTTGCCTGGCAGGCCAGCCAGATCAAGAGCCCCTTTGCGGCGTGTCATTTCACGTGCTTTACGGGCTGCTTCACGGGCGCGGGCAGCGTCGATAATTTTACCGACGACGGTTTTAGCGTCATTCGGGTTTTCCAGCAGGTATTCCACCAGCTTCTCGTTCATCAGTGTTTCAACCGCCGTTTTCACCTCGGAAGAAACCAGTTTGTCTTTGGTCTGAGAAGAGAATTTTGGATCAGGTACTTTAACGGAAATGACGGCGACTAAACCCTCGCGGGCATCATCACCGGTGGCGCTGACTTTAGATTTCTTGTTGTACCCTTCTTTGTCCATATAGCTGTTGAGGGTACGAGTCATCGCGGTACGGAAACCCACTAAGTGAGTACCGCCGTCACGTTGCGGGATGTTGTTGGTAAAGCAGTAAATATTTTCCTGGAAACCATCATTCCATTGCAATGCGACTTCAACACCGATGCTATCTTTTTCTGTAGAGAAATAGAAAACATTGGGATGGATTGGTGTTTTGTTTTTATTTAAGAATTCGACAAACGCTTTAATGCCACCTTTGTAATGGAAATGGTCTTCAATATTGGTGCGTTTATCAAGCAGGCGGATAGATACACCTGAGTTCAGAAAGGACAATTCACGCAGACGTTTAGCCAGAATGTCGTGCTGGAATTCAGTGTTGTTACTGAAAGTGTCCATGCTCGGCCAGAAGCGGACACGGGTCCCTGTCTGCTCCGTTTCACCGACGACTTTTAGTGGGCTTTGTGGCACACCAAGGTGATAAGTCTGTTCATGAACTTTGCCGTCACGACGGATAACCAGTTCCAGCTTTTCAGACAAGGCGTTAACAACAGAAACCCCTACGCCGTGCAAACCGCCGGAAACTTTATAAGAGTTATCATCGAATTTACCCCCCGCATGCAGCACAGTCATAATAACTTCAGCTGCTGAAACACCTTCTTCTTCGTGTATACCGGTAGGAATACCGCGGCCATCATCCTGTACAGAGACAGAGTTATCGGCATGGATAGTGACGATAACTTCACTACAGTGGCCTGCGAGGGCTTCGTCGATAGCGTTGTCGACAACCTCGAAGACCATGTGGTGTAAGCCGGTACCATCGTCTGTATCACCGATATACATGCCCGGACGTTTACGAACCGCATCCAGCCCTTTTAATACCTTGATACTTGAGGAGTCATATGTATTCGACATCAACGTTTCTCGCTCATTTTTAATCCTGTGGTTGAACCTCTATTTTGCCATTTTCCACGCGAAACATCCTGCTATTTCCATCAAGCATATCTGTTATCTGACCAGGACTTATCGCACTGACAAAGACCTGGGCTTGCGTGGATTTTAGACGTTCGGCCAATAACTGACGGCGGCCGGCATCCAGTTCGGAGGCAAAATCATCAAGCAGATACAGACATTGTTGTCCGCTCTGTCGGGTGAAATATTCACCCTGTGCTAGCCGCAGTGCACACATCAGCAATTTTAATTGACCGCGGGATAGTATATCTTCTACTGGCGTTCCTTCTGCACGGATGCGCAGATCCGCCTTATGCGGGCCGGAAGCCGTGTAGGTTAATGCTCTGTCACGCTCAAACTGGCGCTCCAGCAATTCAGTATAATCACTCTCTTTGTCCCATCCCTGTTGGAAAGAGAAACTCAATATAAATTCAGGTAAGAACTGTTTACAGGTATCAGCAATATCCTGAGTGATGTTTGTAACATATTCAGCTCGCCACTGGTTTATCTGATTAGCCAGGGGCGCCAATTCTTGATCCCAGGGCCGTATCTGGCTGTAGCGGGTAACTTGTCGCAGTGCTGCATTGCGTTGTTTAAGCAGTCGTTTCAAGTTTACCCATGCAGAAAAAAAACGTGGCTCATTATGGAAACAACCCCAATCAATAAAAGCCCGGCGATACTTTGGCCCGCCATTTAACAGGGTGAATCCTTCTGGGGTAATAAGCTGCATAGGCAGCATCTTGGCTAGTTCTGAAATTTTACCGCCATCATTGCCATCAATTCTGACTTTGCTATCGCCATGACGGTTTTTGCTCAGACCAATAGATTGTTCCCGCTCATGCTTCTGTTGTCCTATTCGTCCATGCAAAACAAATTCATCACAGTTATGGCGGATGACTCGCCCAGCCTGAATGCTGCGGAAAGAGCGCCCGTGACCCAGAGTATAAATCGCTTCCAGTACACTGGTTTTACCGCTGCCATTAGAGCCAACCAGAAAGTTAAATCCGGTAGCCAGAGGCAAATCTGCGGCGGCGATATTACGAAAATCGCGGATAAGTAAACGCGTAAGAGTCATATACCTGAAATGTAAATCCTGTTACAGGCGCATTGGCATCACGACATAAGCCGCATTGTGGTTGGCACAGTTTTCTATCTGAACACTGGAAATAGCATCGGTCAGCAGTAAACGAACCTCTTCACATCTTAATGTGTTGAGTACATCCAGGACATAACTGACATTAAAGCCTATTTCCATTTCAGTACCTTGATAGCTGACATCGACAATCTCTTCGGCTTCTTCCTGTTCAGGGTTATTTGCTGTGATTTTTAGCTGATTCTCACTGAAATAGAGGCGAACTCCGCGGAATTTCTCATTAGAGAGAATTGCCGCGCGTGAAAAAGCCTGTTTCAGCATATCGCAACTGGCTTCCAGGGTTTTATCCGGGCTCTTCGGTAATACGCGGCGATAATCAGGGAAACGCCCATCTACCAGTTTAGAGGTGAAAATAAAGTCGCCAACGTGGGCACGAATATTGTTACTGCCGATTTGTAACTGTAACGGCGTATCGCCACCATCCAGCAATCTCATCAGCTCAATAACGCCTTTACGTGGCACGATCACCGAATGGGAAGGCAGATTTTGACCTATTCCCATAGAGCAGACGGCCAGACGGTGACCATCCGTTGCCACTGTCCGCAACTCTTCTCCTTCGGTTTCAAACAACATACCGTTGAGGTAATAGCGGACATCCTGATGGGCCATTGAGAATTGCGTCGATTCAATAAGACGTTTCAGTGTGGCTTGTGGCAGCGAAAATTCTACGTCACTTTGCCAGTCGTCAAGATTTGGAAAATCAGCTGCGGGCAATGTAGAAAGCGAAAAACGGCTGCGGCCGGATCGTACCAGCAGGCGGTCTCCATCCAGTTCCACACTGATTTCGGCACCATCCGGCAAACCGCGCCAGATATCAAAGAATTTACGTGCCGGTACAGTGGTTGCACCTTCTTCGTGTGGCAATGAAAGCGCGACACGCGCCATCATTTCCATTTCTAAATCTGTGCCGGTCAGCAATAGAGAACCTTCCGTGACCTGTAGTAATAAATTACCCAGAATCGGCAGAGTAGGGCGCCCACCCAGTGGGCTACTGACTTGTTGCAGTGGTTTTAACAATTGCTCACGTTCGATGATAAATTTCATAGCGCTAGGAAGACAATGTTCTGATTAAGTTAGAAAAATCCTCTTTGATGTCATGACTTTCTTCGCGTAGCTGCTCGATTTTACGACAAGCGTGCAGCACGGTTGTATGGTCACGTCCACCAAAGGCATCCCCGATTTCAGGCAAGCTGTGATTGGTTAACTCTTTTGCCAGCGCCATTGCCATTTGCCTTGGTCGGGCAACGGAACGGGAGCGCCGTTTGGAAAGCAAATCGGCCACCTTGATTTTATAATACTCAGCGACTGTTTTCTGAATATTATCAATGGTAACCAGTTTTTCTTGCAGTGCTAACAAGTCACGTAATGCTTCACGTACAAAATCAATAGTAATCGCCCGGCCGGTAAAATTGGCATTCGCTATTACCCTGTTCAATGCGCCTTCAAGCTCGCGGACATTAGAACGCAGGCGTTTGGCGATAAAGAAAGCGACTTCTCCTGGCAACTGGATTTCGTTTTCGTCCGCTTTTTTCATCAAAATAGCGACACGGGTTTCCAGTTCCGGTGGTTCAATAGCAACGGTTAGCCCCCAGCCAAAACGGGATTTTAACCGATCTTCTACCCCATTGATCTCTTTTGGGTAGCGATCTGATGTCAGGATAATCTGTTGATTACCTTCCAGTAATGCATTGAACGTATGAAAGAACTCTTCCTGAGAGCGCTCTTTATTGGCAAAAAACTGAATATCATCGATCAGCAATGCATCGACAGAACGGTAATAGCGTTTGAACTCTTCTATTGCATTGTTTTGTAATGCTTTGACCATATCCTGAACAAAACGTTCAGAATGCATATAAACCACCTTGGCGTTTGCCTTACGTGCCATAATACTGTTACCTACGGCATGCAATAGGTGAGTTTTACCCAAACCTGTACCGCCATAAAGGAATAGTGGATTGTAGGCGCCTCCGGGGTTATCGGCTACCTGTCTTGCGGCAGCGCGGGCAAGCTGGTTGGATTTACCTTCAACAAAATTATCAAAAGTATGTTTGGGATTAACATTAGAGCGATAAGACAGCTCTGGTTGTACCGCAGAGTTATCCCAACTGGGACGTACTGATGCGTTCTGTGGTGCAGGTGTAACCGGTGTATGGGCAACAACCCTCTGTGGTGGGCTGTTGTTTTGGGAAACAGGTTTATTGCCAACTTCGAAACGTAATAACGGTACTTCTGCTCCACAAAAGTCATTCAACAACCCATTGATATTGTTGATATACTTTTCTCTTACCCAATCCAGAACAAACCGATTTGGGGCATAAAGTGCCAGAGTGTTACCACTTAGCTCTGCCTGAAGGGGGCGTATCCACATACTGAATTCTGTGGCAGGTAATTCATCCTGCAATCGGGCAAGACATTGCTGCCAAAGCGAAAGTGACACGGCGGACTCCCCTAAAACAAGGCCAATTAACAATTAAAGAATCGGAGTGGTTAGCTCATTAAAATTGGGTACAAAACAACAATTCCTTCAGGACAAGGAAGGATCAATTGTCATGTTTATGGCGATTTTTAATGTCATCGCTCACCCATGATCCGCAGATAAGATCCAGATCATGACTTGGGATCATAGCGCAAAAGACGATATAGATCTTCATTCTTTTACACAGTTTAAGCGCTTTTTATCCACAGGATAAAATCGCTTGTGAAGTAAAGGGCTGTAAAAGGTGCTTTAAGAAAACCTGGCTTATGATCATAATAGAAAACGAAGATCAGCGAGTGATCATTGCGCTTTGCTCAACAGTCCGTATAATATTGCACCCTGCGTGCAATGCTAGGGTTTTTTGCCGGGTAGTCGTTGGCGAGGGGTTCCGGTGTAAGCACGGGCAGGTTGTTGGTAAACATTCAACTCAGTAGAAAAGCCGGCCGGCTTGTGTCATGTCAATTGACTCATAGCTGTACATTTTATTACAATCCCGCTTCTTTATATTGATGTTGCGATTGAGGCATCGGTGTCTACTTCTCACTGGTTGCCAACGCGTTTACTGAATCAGTAATAATTTTAAGTTAGGTAGAAATCGCTATGAAACGCACTTTCCAACCGTCCGTACTGAAGCGTAACCGTTCTCACGGCTTCCGCGCTCGTATGGCCACCAAAAATGGTCGTCAGGTTCTGGCTCGCCGTCGTGCAAAAGGCCGTGCTCGTCTGACCGTTTCTAAGTAATAAAGCTAACCATCTAGTGGTTACGCTCGCTTTTCCGAGGGAGTTACGCTTGTTAACTCCCAAGCATTTCACATATGTTTTCCAGCAACCCCAACGGGCAAGTTCACCAGAGATTACTATCCTTGGTCGCCTTAATGAGCTGGGGCATCCCCGCATCGGTCTTACTATAGCCAAAAAAAATGTTAAACGTGCTCATGAGCGTAACCGGATTAAGCGGTTGGCCCGTGAAAGTTTTCGTTTGAACCAACATAATTTGCCTCCTATGGATTTTGTGGTATTGGTTAAGAAAGGGGTTGCTGAGCTTGATAACCGTGAGTTAACGGAAGCTTTGGGTAAATTATGGCGTCGTCACTGTCGCTTGGCTCGCGCCTCCTGATTGCATTAATCCGGGGATACCAGTTAGTGATAAGTCCACTGCTGGGACCTCGTTGTCGTTTCAATCCTACGTGCTCTCAATATGGAATTGAGGCGCTATGCAGGTTTGGGATGATAAAAGGCGGTTGGTTAGCGGTGAAACGCATATTAAAATGCCACCCTTTACACGAAGGTGGTGATGATCCTGTCCCACCTGAAAAAAACAACGATAACAGAGAACACTAACGATGGATTCGCAACGTAATCTTCTTCTCATCGCTTTGCTGTTCGTTTCTTTCTTGGTCTGGCAAGCATGGGAAGCAGATAAAAATCCGCAACCAACTACAGTACAGGCCACGCAACAAACGGATATGCCTAGCAGCAGTGAGAGTCAGGCAGTGCCAGGCAGTGGAAAAGGTAAACTGATCACGGTTAAAACTGATGTGCTCTCTTTGACCATCAATACTCGTGGCGGTGATATTGAAGAGGCTGACCTGTTAGCCCATCCTGATACCCTGGGTTCAAGCAACCCATTCAAATTACTGGAAACAACATCTGCTTTCACTTATCAGGCACAAAGTGGATTGACTGGTAAAGATGGCCCGGATAACCCGGCAAATAGTGAGCGCCCGCTGTATACCGCAGCACAGGATAGCTATGTATTGGCTGATGGGCAGGATGAATTACGTATCCCAATGAATTTCGTCGCTAAAGATGGCGTTGTTTATGTCAAAACGTTTATTTTGAAACGTGGTACATACGCGATTAGTGTGGATTACCGCATTCATAACACGACAGAAAACCCGTTGCAGATGACCTTTTTTGGTCAACTGAAACAGAGTGTTGAATTGCCGAAACATCGTGATACCGGCAGCAATAACTTTGCATTGCATACTTACCGTGGTGCGGCTTACTCTTCAGACGAAACTAAATATAAAAAATACAGCTTTAGCGATATTGAAAGTGAACCGTTATCCGTCACCACTAAAGGTGGTTGGATTGCAATGTTGCAGCAATATTTTGCTACGGCATGGGTTCCCGCGGCTAATGAAACCAGCACCTTCTATACTGCCGCGTTAGGTAAAGAGATGGCTGCGATTGGTTATAAAAGTGCGCCAATCTCTGTTGCGGCTAATAGTGAAAAAACGATCTCTTCTACGCTGTGGATTGGCCCAGAAATTCAAGATGAAATGGCCGCTGTAGCCCCTCATCTGGATCTGTCAGTGGACTATGGCTGGTTGTGGTTTATTTCTCAGCCGTTATTTAAGCTGTTGAAATTCCTGCATGGTTTCATCGGTAACTGGGGCTTCTCCATTATCGTTATTACCTTTATCGTGCGTGGTATCATGTACCCGCTGACCAAAGCGCAATACACTTCAATGGCGAAAATGCGCCTGTTGCAGCCTAAATTAGCAGCTATGCGTGAGCGTATTGGTGATGATAAACAGCGCATGAGCCAGGAAATGATGGCGTTGTATAAAGCAGAGAAAGTAAACCCACTGGGTGGTTGTTTGCCTCTGTTGATCCAGATGCCAATCTTCCTTGCTCTGTATTACATGCTGATGGGTTCTGTTGAATTGCGTCATGCGCCTTTCGCTGGCTGGATTAATGACTTGTCTGCACAAGATCCTTATTACATCCTGCCATTGCTGATGGGTGTGACGATGTTCGTCATCCAAAAAATGTCTCCGACAACAATCACTGACCCAATGCAGCAGAAGATTATGACCTACATGCCTGTCATGTTTACCATATTCTTCCTGTGGTTCCCGTCAGGTTTGGTTCTGTACTATATCGTCAGCAACCTGGTGACCATTATTCAGCAGCAACTGATTTATCGTGGGCTGGAAAAACGTGGTCTGCATAGCCGCGAGAAAAAGCCGGCGAAATAAAGTATAACTTCAGTCAGAATGCGTTCTGGCAGTTATAATAGAAAAGGCGGTCATTGGCCGCCTTAACTATTTGAGTTAAAAAGCAAAAGAGAGATAACCATGAATACCACTGATACGATTGTCGCTCAAGCTACCCCACCAGGAAGAGGCGGTGTTGGCATTTTACGCGTTTCCGGCCAGAAAGCAGTACAAGTGGCTGAGGTGGTATTAGGGAAATTACCCAAACCCCGTTATGCAGATTATCTGCCATTTCGTGATGCAGATGGCAGTGTGCTTGATCAGGGGATTGCTCTTTATTTCCCTGGTCCCAATTCCTTTACCGGGGAAGATGTACTGGAACTTCAAGGACATGGTGGGCCGGTTATTCTCGATTTACTGCTGAAACGTATTCTGACTTTGCCTGGTGTGCGAATTGCTAATCCTGGTGAATTTTCTGAACGTGCTTTTCTTAATGACAAACTGGATTTGGCTCAGGCGGAGGCCATTGCTGACCTGATTGATGCCAGTTCGGAGCAGGCTGCCCGTTCAGCGATGAATTCCTTGCAGGGGGCCTTTTCTGCTCAGATTCATCAGATGGTGGAAGCACTTACTCACTTGCGAATCTATGTGGAAGCCGCTATTGATTTTCCAGATGAAGAGATCGACTTTCTTTCTGATGGAAAAATCGAAGCCAAGCTGGATGAAGTGATGGTTGAACTTGAGCGCGTACGTTCTCAGGCTCGCCAAGGTAGCCTTTTGCGTGAGGGGATGAAAGTCGTTATCGCTGGTCGTCCTAATGCAGGGAAATCCAGTCTGCTTAATGCACTGGCAGGCCGTGAAGCGGCAATTGTGACAGATATTGCGGGCACGACTCGTGATGTACTGCGTGAACATATCCATATTGACGGTATGCCGTTACATATCATTGATACTGCGGGGCTGCGTGAAGCCAGTGACGAAGTGGAACGTATTGGTATTGAGCGGGCATGGCAGGAGATTGTGCAGGCTGATCGCGTATTGTTTATGGTGGACAGTACGACAACCGATGCAGTCGAACCGGTGGAAATCTGGCCTGAATTTATGGCTCGTTTGCCTGAATCACTTCCTATCACCGTCGTTCGTAATAAAACGGATATGACAAATGAAAAGGTGGATATTACTAAAGTAAGTGGTTACTCACTAATCCGTCTTTCTGCCCGCAGTGGTAAAGGAATAGATTTACTGCGCGATCATCTGAAAGAAACGATGGGTTTCAACAGCAATACGGAAGGTGGTTTTCTGGCTCGCCGTCGTCATTTACAGGCATTAAATACTGCGGCAGAGCATCTGCAACAAGGCCATGAACAGCTGGTGGTTGCCCGTTCAGGTGAATTGCTGGCGGAAGAGCTACGTTTGGCACAACAGGCACTGAGCGAGATCACCGGTGAGTTTACTTCTGATGATCTGTTGGGCAGGATTTTTTCGAGTTTTTGTATTGGGAAGTGAATTGGTAAAATCAGTTTAACGGTTTCAGCGTGTAACAATGAGGTTAACTGCTCAAATTGGTTGACCGCGATATGAAAGTGACTAACTCGAAACAGCTCAGCGTATATTTAAAAGATGTCAGGCTCACTCAAAAGCTTACCCAAGGTAAAGTGGCGAGCAAAGTGGGTATTAGGCAGGACACGGTATCAAGCTTTGAGCAGCACCCGGATTCTACCAAGTTGGAGACCTTCTTTAAAATTCTGTCGGCGTTGAATTTAGAACTCGATATCCGGCCAAGAAACTCTACTGAGATAAATTTATCATTGGAAGATGACCGCACAGTGTCAGACCAAGTGTGGAAAGAGGAGTGGTAATGCTGATGAAGCACAGAAATAGTTATCCCCCAAAGAATATCATTCTGGGGGATAAGGGAACATTAACGACCCAATGCTTTGTTTATTAACCCAGTGGCAATATTACAACCATTGGGTTTTAATATTTCTGAGTGTGCGCAATCTACCAACTCTACGGTTATTCTGTCGGAGCATTTTAGCTTGTCGATAAAGTATTTTTCATCGTTGGAGAAAAACAACGATGTCGATTTTACTGGTTTCACATCCAGGTAATCGCGGATACGTGAACCAAAGATGCAGATGAAATGCTGAACTAGTAAATCTCTGTCATTAGAAAGTCGCCATGCTACTATCGCGCCGATACTGAATCCAATCAGTATCACTGAAGAATTGATGCGTGTAAGGGCATCTCTTACTTTGCATGTGTATTCATCTATTGATGAAACGTTATGAAAATATTCGTACATCGCTTCTTGATTATTTGGAGTTTCATTTTCTTTTTCGTAAGGGGAAATGAATGATCCATCACCACCTAAACGTTTTGCAATTAATTTTATGTGCTCTGAAACTCCATGAATATCCGTTAAAAATATAAATTTCATTTAATTCTCATTAGATTAATGATGTAGAAGACTAAGGTGTACGATTTAATCATATAACTAAGTTGATGTTGTATAATTTATTGAATAATAAGTTATTGTAGTTAATTTTATGTTAATATACCATTTCTTGTTGACTTCGTTGTTATGAAATTAATTGAATCGAGTTTTCATTATCTCTTTACTTAATTCATTATAAGTGAAAAAATTTATTATATAATTTAAAGTTGTTAATCATTATAGCCTTAATAACATCTGGTTTATTGATTGCTTGGTTATGATTAATCTATTAACCGTTCAGGATGAGTATAAACCGTAGCCCTACCGGGTTTGCAAAAACCAACCAGTGTCAGATTACATCGATCAGCGACTTCCACTGCCAGTGAAGTCGCTGCTGAAACAGCAAATAAAATCTCAACGCCACAGGTAGCAGATTTTTGTACCATTTCATAGCTGGCACGGCTAGATACCAAAGTAGCACCCTGTTGCCAACCTGTTTTGGCTCTCATTCCCAGTATTTTATCCAGCGCAACGTGACGGCCTACATCTTCACAGCCACCTAATAACTCACCTTCCGGATTGATCCAGCCAGCCGCGTGAGTACAACCCGTCATTGCGCCAATATCCTGAATATTGGTCAATTGAGAGAGAGCATAGTCAAGATGGCTTAATGAAAAGGTTTGAGTGAAAGGTAATGGGGCAATCGGGCGGAAAATGTCAGAAAGTTGCTCTGTACCGCAGATCCCGCAGCCCGTCCGTCCAGCCATATTGTGCCTGCGCTCTTTCAACCCAGCAAAGCGGCGGCTGGAAAGCTCTATTTGCAGCTCAATTCCGCCACGACAATTGACAAGAATATCAATGCCATGAATTTCTTGTTGAGATTCAATAATGCCTTCAGAAAGCGAGAACCCAACAGCGAAATATTCGAGATCTTTAGGGCTGACCATCATTACGACATGTGAGATACCGTTGTAGACCAAAGCCACAGGAACTTCTTCTGCAACCCAATCGGCTTTGAGTGTATTGAGCTGATGCTTTTGTTGCACATTTGTTTGTTTTGCACCCTCAATTGCATCAAGTTGTAACCACTTCCCTGATCTTGTGTTATGCATATGTATTAGACGAAATACCTAATAGTGTTGTTACATAATAATTATGTGGAAAAAAGAGTCTATACTATTTATCAGGCAATGAATCTGATCCCGCTACGGAAAGTGATTAAATAAAGAGAACACATTCAAGATTTTTCCCGTGAGGGAATGGATGTTTAAACAATGTGAGTGAGGAGATTCCCCATGCAAGTCAGCAGAAGGCAGTTCTTTAAGATCTGCGCTGGCGGTATGGCGGGTACGACGGTAGCAGCGTTGGGCTTTGCTCCAGCGGCAGCGCTTGCACAGACACGGCACTATAAATTGCTGCGTGCGCGTGAGACCCGGAATACCTGTACGTACTGCTCTGTCGGTTGTGGACTGTTGATGTACAGCCTTGGCGATGGCGCAAAAAATGCGAAAGAAAGTATTTTCCATATTGAGGGTGATCCTGATCATCCGGTGAATCGAGGCGCGCTTTGCCCTAAAGGGGCAGGTCTGATTGACTTTATCCATAGCGAAAGCCGTCTGAAATATCCAGAATACCGTGCTGCTGGTTCTGACAAGTGGCAACGTATCTCTTGGGATGAGGCATTTGATCGCATCGCTAAGTTAATGAAAGCCGATCGTGATGCTAATTTTGTTAAAACCAACAAAGAGGGTGTCACAGTCAACCGGTGGCTGACGACGGGGATGCTATGTGCGTCCGCTTCCAGTAATGAAACAGGCTATTTGACTCAAAAATTTAGTCGCGCTCTCGGTATGCTTGCCGTAGACAACCAGGCGCGTGTCTGACACGGACCAACGGTAGCAAGTCTTGCTCCAACATTTGGTCGCGGTGCGATGACCAACCACTGGGTTGATATTAAGAACGCGAATCTGATTGTCGTGATGGGAGGTAATGCAGCTGAAGCCCATCCGGTAGGATTCCGTTGGGCAATGGAAGCAAAAATCCATAATAACGCCAGGTTAATCGTGATCGATCCACGTTTTACCCGTACAGCATCTGTAGCGGATTTCTATACGCCAATTCGTTCCGGTACCGATATTGCTTTCTTGTCAGGTGTGATTTTATACCTGTTAACCAACAATAAGATTAATCGCGAATATGTTGAGGCGTACACCAACGCCAGCCTTATCGTGCGTGAAGATTACTCGTTCGATGATGGTTTATTCAGTGGTTATGATGCAGAAAACCGTAAATATGACAAAACCAGTTGGAACTATGCACTGGATGAAAATGGTTTTGCTAAACGTGATATCACACTAAGTCATCCTCGCTGTGTATGGAACCTGTTAAAAGAGCACGTTAGCCGCTATACGCCTGATGTCGTCAGTGATATTTGTGGCACACCAAAAGATGATTTCCTGAAAGTCTGTGAATATATTGCAGAGACTTGCGTTAAGGATAAGACCGCTTCCTTCCTGTACGCTTTAGGTTGGACTCAACACTCAGTTGGTGCACAGAACATCCGAACTATGGCAATGATCCAACTGCTGCTGGGCAACATGGGTATGGCTGGTGGTGGTGTTAACGCATTGCGTGGTCACTCGAATATTCAGGGGTTGACTGATTTGGGGCTATTGTCGCAGAGCTTGCCGGGATACCTGACACTGCCGTCAGAGAAACAGGTCGATCTGCAAACTTACCTACAGGCAAATACACCGAAACCTCTGTTGCCAGGTCAGGTTAACTATTGGGGTAATTATCCGAAATTCTTTATCAGTCTGATGAAAAGCTTCTACGGTGATAACGCCCGTCGGGATAACGATTGGGGTTTTGACTGGTTGCCTAAGTGGGACAAAAGTTATGACGTTCTGCAATTTTTTGAAATGATGTCGAAAGGTGAGGTGAATGGCTATATTTGCCAGGGCTTTAACCCGGTTGCTTCATTCCCGGATAAAAATAAAGTGGTTGATGCACTGTCGAAATTGAAATTCCTGATCACCATTGACCCGCTTAATACTGAAACGTCAACTTTCTGGCAGAACCATGGTGAGTTTAACGAAGTTGATTCATCCAAAATTCAGACAGAAGTTTTCCGCTTACCGTGTTGTTGTTTCGCAGAAGAAAACGGTTCAATTGTTAATTCTGGCCGCTGGTTGCAATGGCACTGGAAAGGGGCTGATGCTCCGGGAGAAGCTATCGGTGATGCTGAAATTCTTTCTGGTATCTTCAAACGTATGCGGGATATGTATCGTGCAGAAGGAGGAATATTACCAGAGCAGGTGCTGAATATGACCTGGGATTACTTCAACCCGGATAGTCCCACTTCGGAAGAGGTGGCTCAGGAGAGTAATGGCCGGGCACTGGTTGATCTACTTGATACTGATGGCAACGTCATGGTGAAGCAAGGCCAGCAATTGACCTCTTTTGCTCAACTACGTGATGACGGCACTACCGCCAGTGGTTGTTGGATCTTTGCCGGAAGCTGGACGCCAGAAGGCAATCAGATGGCCCGTCGTGATAATTCTGATCCGTCAGGTTTGGGTAATACGTTGGGTTGGGCTTGGGCGTGGCCGCTAAACCGTCGTATTTTGTATAACCGAGCATCGGCTGATCCGCAGGGTAAACCGTGGGATCCGAAACGTCAGTTATTGGCGTGGAGTGGGGCTAAGTGGCATGGGGCTGATATTCCTGATTACAGTGTGGCTGCACCGGAAACCGATGTTGGTCCGTTTATCATGCAGCCTGAAGGCATGGGGCGTCTGTTTGCTATTGATAAGATGGCGGAAGGTCCGTTTCCTGAACACTACGAACCCTTTGAAACGCCGTTGGGTACCAATCCGTTGCATCCGAATGTGATATCCAACCCGGCTGCCCGTGTGTTCAAAAGTGACTTTGAGGCTATGGGTAAGGCAGATAAATTCCCCTATGTGGGAACCACTTACCGCCTGACTGAACATTTTCACTACTGGACAAAACATGCATTACTGAACTCGATTATTCAGCCTGAGCAGTTTGTGGAAATCGGTGAAAGACTGGCAGAGAAGAAAGGTATCAAGCACGGTGATACTGTCAAAGTCAGTTCGAACCGTGGTTACATTAAGGCAAAAGCGGTTGTCACCAAGCGTATTCGTACTCTGAATGTACACGGACGTGAAGTGGATACTATCGGTATTCCCATTCACTGGGGCTTTGAAGGGGCCGCTAAAAAAGGCTTTATTGCTAATACGCTGACACCATTTGTTGGTGATGCGAACACACAAACGCCTGAATTCAAAGCGTTTCTGGTTAATGTGGAAAAGGTATAAGGGGAAAAATTATGTCATTGCAAACTCAAGACATTATTCGTCGCTCCGCAACTCACATGTTTATGCGGCATTTTGGTAGGGTAATTATATCCTGCCTATTGCTAATTAAGTTTTAATAATGCAGGAAGTTATTAAATATTAAAATAAAAATGGTATCGGAATATTTGATACCATTTTCTGTCTATCTGACTCTTAAAAACACAATATTCATATAATTATCTTAAGGGGTGATTCCTGACTGGCCTATAATTTACTTTACACCCAGTTCGATAATTGAATATAATTCATTTATATTTTTAGTGCCTTTAATAACGAGCCCTGCTTGCTCAGCCAAATATTTGAATTCAGTCAAGTAACGCTCTTTTCCTGATAATAGCACATCCATTGCGATGTCCGTAGATTTTATTCTTTCTGACTGCGATTTTTTTATTAATCCTATCAGTAGAATAGTTGCACCATTATCCATCGCCTTTCGGCAATTCTTCAATATTAATATTGAATCATTATCAGACCAATTATGGATAACATTCTTTAAAATATATAAATCGTAACCTGATGGGATCGACTTAAAAAAATCTCCATCTATAAATTCTATATTTTCTGAAACAGGAATTTTATTATATATATCCAATACAGCGTAATGTTTTCCTTTTATTTTTTCACTAATTCTTACTAAAAGATTTCCTTCTCCTCCGCCAAGATCTAATATTCTGTTGTATTGACTAAAATCATAAATATCAAGCAATTTTCCAATTATTTTGTCTGAGTTTTTTGACATAAAATGATCAAAATTTGATTTAAATAACTGATTACTTTCCAAATAATCAAAGAATGGTTTTCCATGTACTATTTCAAATGCGGGTTTGCTATTATTTTCAAGTAAGGATTTTGAATACATTAACCAAGCGTGCCAAAACTCTGGGCTAATCTCACATTTTGTCATGAGTGATTCCATACTCTCAGGATTGGCAAGTGCACTGCATTCATCAGAAAGCGCGACTCTCTTGTTGTTGTCAACTAATACTCCTATTTCGATTAAGAAATCACATAATCGGCTAAGGCGGGAATAATCGATACCAGATTTATGGGAAAGTTCGCTGATATCAACATAAGCCCCATCTTTAAAGTGAACTGACAATCCTGTATCAATAAAAGCATAAATTGCGGCTGATTTTCTATATGATGTAATAAGTTCGACTAGCATTGAGTTATCCTTTATATCTTCATTTCTCAAAAATACAATATCTATATAATCATCTTTAGAAATAATTCTTAGTGCCTATTGTTTATTTTACCCCTAGTTTGATAATTGAAGATAATTCATCTATACTTTTGGTTTCTTGAATGATAAGCCCAGCTTGGTTAGCCAAATATTCGAATTCAGTTAAGTTGCGTTCTTTCCCTAAGTATAGTATCTCCATGAATAGATCGAGAGATTTAACCATTGGAGATAGTGGTGATTTAATTACGGTTATCAATAGGATGGCGGCGTTATCATCCATCGCTTTTCGACAATTCTTTAAGATTGATATTGCATCATTATCAGACCAATTATGGAGAACATTTTTGAGAATATATAAATCATAACCGGATGGAACTGACTCTAGAAAGTCTCCATCTATAAAATCCATATCTTCAGAAACAGGAACCTCGTTGTATCTGTCCAATACGGCGTAATGTTTTCCTTTTACCTTTTCACTAATTTTTACCAGAAGATTTCCTTCTCCTCCGCCAAGATCTAATATTCTGTTGTGCTGATTAAAATCATAAATATCGAATAACTTTCCAATCATTGTATCAGAGAGACGTGACATTAAAGAATCAAAAGCTGATTTGATAAATTCATTATTATTCAGGTGGTTAAAGAATGGCTTGCCATGCACCATTTCGAATGCTGTTTTACCATTATTTTCAAGTAAAGATTTTGGATACATTAACCAAGCGTTCCAGTAATCTGATCTAATTTCCCACTTTATCAATAGTGATTCCATACTCTCTGGATCTGCAAGTGCACTGCATTCATCAGAAAGCGTGACTCTATCGTTGTTGCTAACCAATACGCCTATTTCAATTAAGTAATCACATAATCGACTAAGCCGGGAATGGTCAATGCCAGATTGACGGGAAAGTTCTGTGATATTGACATAGGTTCCATCTTTAAAATGAAGAGATAATCCTGTATCAACAAGAGCATAAATTGCAGCTGATTTTCTATATGATGTAATAAGTTCAATTAGCATTGAGTTATCCTTTATATCTTTATATTATGAAGAATTTAAATTTCTTATCAAAATATAATTATGATTGAGTAGATGTATTGACACTCTATTTAAATCAAAATGTAACTATTAACTTTGTTATATTTTCATGTAAATATTTAATTCACTCTGCTTCAGAACTTTTAGGCATCAGTCGTCGATCATCAGGCTAGACTATATTAAATATGATAAAAAAAAATGATGAAGATCACAATTAACTCTTTGCGGGGTTTTTAAGAATTAGATAGGAGAGAATAACGTAGTATCGATATTTCTACCTAAACAATGCTAGCCCGCGGTTTAATTCTAACTATTGTTGTTTATGTTTATGGGACATTCTGGGTGAAAGGATCTTCTCCGGGAATTAGGTCTATTTTATTGTTAATATTAAAGTTGAGTTCAGATTTTATTTTAATATCCATATGTCACGGCGATGTAAAATAAAGATTGGCATCAAAGATTATGATGCCAATTTTATATACCCTTCATCTTTCAAGTTGCTGCTTTGTTGGCTGCGTTCACTTACCCCAGTTACATAGTTATCTATGCTCCTGGGGATGCGTTCACTTGCCGCCGCGCTGCAACTTGAAATCTATTGGGTATATATAAATTTTTTAATAATGCAATATCCATATAATTATCTTTGGAAGTAATCCGTAACTACCTATAATTTACTTTACCTTTAGTTCAATAGTTGAAAATGTTTCATCTATATCTTTAGTATCTTTAATGGTGAGCCCTGCTTGATTAGCCAAATCTTCGACTTCAGTCAAATAACGCTCTTTCGATAAAAATAGCATATCCATTAATATGCTCATAGAGTTAGCTATTGGGGATTGTGGTTTTTTCATCACGCTTATCAGTAAGACAGTTGCATCATCATCCATTGCTTTTCGGCAAT
The DNA here is from genome assembly GCF_025384845.1 of Photorhabdus temperata. Classification (NCBI taxonomy): domain Bacteria; kingdom Pseudomonadati; phylum Pseudomonadota; class Gammaproteobacteria; order Enterobacterales; family Morganellaceae; genus Photorhabdus; species Photorhabdus temperata. Next base: position 31,804 of record NZ_JAJAFX010000054.1, read on the forward strand.
TCTTTAAGATTGATATTACGCCATCATCATTCCAATTATGGATAATATTCATTAAGATATATAAATCATAACCTGATGGAATTGATTTCATAAAATCTCCATTTATGAAATCTATATCTTCTGAAACAGGAAGTTCATTATATCTATCCAATACAGCATAATGTTTCCCTTTTACTTTCTCATTAATGCTTTCCAGAAGATGTCCTTTTGCACCTCCAACATCTAACATTCTGTTATATATATTAAAATCATAAACATTAAGCAAATTTTGAATTAATGTATTAGAGTTTTTTGTCATTAAAGCATCGAAATCTTCTCTGAGCGATTTATTATTCGCTAGATGTTCAAAAATTGGCTTTCCATATACCATTTCAAATGCTGATTTACCATTGTTTTCACGTAGAGATTTTGAATACATTACCCAAGAGTTCCAATGTTCTTGGTTAGTTTCATATTTTATCAATAGTGATTCTATACTCTCTGGATCTGCAAGTGCACTGCATTCATCAGAAAGTGTTATTCCGTGATTGTTGCTAATCAATACGCCTATTTCAATTAAGTAATCACATAATTGATTAAGGCGAGAATTGTCAATGCCGGATTTACGGGAAAGCTCATCTATATCTACGCAGGCCCCATCTTTAAAATGAACAGATAATCCTGTATCAACAAGAGCGTAAATTGCGGCTGTTTTTCTATGTGATGTAATCAGGTCGATTAGCATTGAGTTATCCTTTATGTGATTATTTTATAAATAAAGTATTTTATCTAAAGTTTAGGAAATATCATTATGACTAATTAGAACTCTTTGGAACATACTTTAATCGAAATGTAATTATTAACTTTGCTATTTTTTTCCTTATTCGGTGATGAGGTTTTAATTTGGTTTGCTTCCCAATTGGTTAACTCAATTTGATTGATCATGGTTAATTTATCCAATATCAAGATAGCATAACATTTTGGATGTCAGAATTACATGAACAGAACAGTAAATCAACAATGTATCATTAAAGTATTGTATCCGTCACCTTAATTACTCATTTTTAGGAGTAAGTTATTAACTAAAGATTATATTAAATCGAATAAAAATAAATGACGAAGATCACAACTAACTATTTTTGTTTTTACAATCAAATGGAAGTAAATAACATAGTGGGATATTTTTTTATAAATTAATTTATGGAAAAAATTAATAATTATAAAACCTGAAAAATTATAGGTGTTTTTTTGAATATATTGGTTGCTGTTGAGTATACAACTTTCTATATCATTACCTGGATTTTTACTGTAATTTTCTAATTCTCTCTGTGGCTCAGAGCCCGCTTTTGATCTATGCTGAGTGCTAAAAACAGGCTTAAGATTATTATTAGCCTAAAAGCCGCAAAGCAGATAACAGGAAGATAGAGCTTAATGAGTATTCGCATCGTTCCTAAAGAACAATTGAGCAAAGATCGTACCAATGAAAAAGCAGCAGATTATATCCCGCCACTGCTTTTTGCTAATCTGAAAAATCTCTATCAGCGCCGGGCTGAACGTCTGCAACAATTGGCAGAAGATAACCCATTTGCTGACTATCTTAACTTTGCAGCAGAAGTGGCTCAGGCTCAGCAAAAAGTGCTGCATGACAATCCATTGAAAATAGAGATAGTGGATATTCTGGAAAAATCTGCCGCTGAAGGCAAACCACCTCTGGATTGCAAAACATTTCCACGCACGAAGCATTGGCAAAAACTGTTTCACTCTCTGATAGCAGAATTACTGCCGGATGCACCGGAACACGTCAGTGTTGCTCTGGATAATCTGGAAAAAGCGTCAGAGCAGGAGCTGGAACAGATGGCTGATGCTTTGCTGAAAAATGAATTCAGTAAAGTCAGTTCTGAAAAATCCCCCTTTATCTGGGCTGCACTTTCCCTGTATTGGGCACAAATGGCAAATCAAATTCCAGGAAAGGCGAGGGCAGAATATGGTGAGCATCGTCAGTTTTGCCCGGTTTGCAGCAGTATTCCCGTCGCCAGTGTTGTTCAGATTGGCACAACCAACGGGCTGCGTTACCTGCATTGCAGCTTGTGTGAAAGTGAATGGCATATGGTACGGGTGAAATGCAGTAACTGTGAACAGACCCGCGATCTGAGTTATTGGTCATTAAAGAGTGAGCAAGCCGCAGTGAAAGCGGAAAGTTGCGGTGATTGCGGCAGTTATCTAAAAATCCTCTATCAGGAAAAAGATCCAAAAGTTGAGGCTATTGCTGATGATCTGGCTTCACTGATCCTTGATGCCAAAATGGAAGAAGAAGGTTTTGCCCGCAGTAGCATCAACCCGTTTTTGTTTCTAAATGAGTAAGTGTTAATTGACGGAATTGCCATGACACAAAAACCGTGCCCGCTGTACAGCCAGATCCCCGCCATTGATCGCCTGTTGCATGAGCCACAGATAGCATCGTTCGTGGAACAATATGGACAGACGTTAATCACTGCGACATTAAGAAGAATGCAGGAACAGGTCAGAATAAATATTAAGCAGTATCAAGAATTGCCTGATTGGTGTGATAACTGGGCTGTGGCACTTGGTCAGCGATTAGAGTGGAAGCAAGCTTTGGCTTTAAAGCCGGTGTTTAATCTTAGTGGTACTGTGCTTCATACCAATCTTGGCCGGGCATTATTGGCCGAACCGGCTATTGAAGCGGTAACACAAGTGATGCGTTCACCGGTAACGTTAGAGTATTCTCTCAATGGCGCCGGGCGTGGGCACCGTGATCGCGCTTTGGCGAATTTACTGTGTGAATTAACGGGGGCGGAAGATGCCTGTATCGTTAATAACAATGCAGCGGCGGTGTTGTTATTGTTGGCAACGGTGGCGTCAGGTAAGCAAGTTGTCGTTTCCCGTGGTGAGCTGGTGGAAATTGGTGGCGCATTCCGTATTCCTGATCC
>NZ_JAJAFX010000055.1:0-33982 GCF_025384845.1 Photorhabdus temperata
CTTGCAACCTTGGTTGCCAGAACAGGACCCAAACTTTACTTATTCTTCAACAATGGGCTTTTGTGAAAAATGAAAGCAGGAGGTGTTATGAACTTAGTTCAGGACCCGTGGTTACCTTTCCGATTACGTGATGGTAGTGAAAAAGTACTGTCCATTAATGCAATATGTGACCATGATGTTATGGACTTTGCTTTACCGAGAGCTGATTTTCAGGGAGCGGCTTGTCAATTCGCTATTGGCTTATTGCAAACTGTTTTTGCGCCGGAAGATCAATATCAATGGCATTCCCTGTATAAAACATCGCCTGATAAGAAAACATTACAACAGGCTTTTGCTAAAGCTGAACATGCTTTCAATATTACCGGTACAGGGCCCCTTTTTATGCAGGATTTTGATCCTCTGCAAAAGGTAAAATCAACCACTGTCGCTGGACTGTTAATTGAAGCACCAGGAGCCAATGGTTTAAGGCTGAATACTGATCATTTCATTAAACGTGGCATTGGTGATGTGATGTCTCTTGAAATGGCCGCTTTGGCGCTTTTTACCTTACAAATTAACGCGCCATCAGGTGGTGTGGGACATCGGGTCGGGTTGCGGGGGGGAGGGCCGTTAACCACGTTAGTGCTGCTGGGCCAGGCGGATGCGACACTATGGCAAAAACTGTGGTTAAACGTCATTAACCGAAATGAATGGCGTTATTCAGAACCTGATTTAACCAGTGCCCAGGTTTTTCCCTGGTTAGCGCCAACAAAAGCAAGTGTTAAGGAAGGGACGGAAATTTATTTTTCAGATGTTCATCCCTTGCATATGTATTGGGCGATGCCGAGACGTATACGTCTTGTAGTGGAAGAGAAGGAACAGGTTTGTAAAATTTCAGGCAAGTATTCTGAATTGACTGTTTCTGAATATCGCACACAGAATTATGGTGGCAATTATTCCGGTAATTGGTTTCACCCATTAACACCCTATAAATGGGACTCGAAAGCAACGGAACATTTATCTGTTAAAGGCCAGCCGGGAGGCGTGACCTACAAAATTTGGGATACTTTGGTATTTAGCAGTCATGAAAAAGGGCAAATCTGTGCGCCGGTAGTGAGCCATTTTTATTCTTTATATCGTGATTTTGCTGAACTTCAAAGTGCCATGCCTTATTTGTGGGTGTTTGGCTACGATATGGATAATATGAAAGCACGTTGCTGGTATTCCGTTATCATGCCGCTGTTTTTTGTCTTACCTGAACAGCAGAAAGATATTCTGTGTCAAGTTAAAGATCTACAAAAGCTGGCAACGACTATAATTTGGTTATGCCGAAACCAAATAAAAGCTGCCTGGTTTGAAAAGCCCGCAGAGGTGAAAGGAGACACTTCTTTTATTGACCTTGCTTTTTGGCAACAAAGTGAATCGTTATTTTTTTCAGTGGTTCATCAAATTATCGACAATGCACGTTCGAATGATCCTTTTCTTACCCCGGAACAGGCCAAACATTGGCTCAATACCTTGCGTCATCTCTGTCTGGATTTATTTGATGAACATGCCGCTTTATCTGAACTTGGTAATGAACGCTCAATGGCGAAACGTATAAGAGCGCGTCAGCACTTAATCATGGGGTTATATGGGCAAAAAGCTTTAAGAGAGATCAAAACATTTATTACCAATAATCATATTAATTCTGGCAAAGAGGAGGTGTAATGGACAGTAAAACTGAAATTATATTATTGCGTTGGTGGCAAAGTATGTCTCTGTCACCAAAACAGTTAAAAGAGAAAGATATTATTCCGTCTCCTTCTACTTATAAAGCCCAGTTAAAGCGCTGTGAAAATGTTGAGATGGCGATGTTAACTGAAGGTTTTCGGGCTTTATGGCTCAGTTTACCTGACGAAATTAGCTTATCCGATAATCCGATAAAAATAGAATATTGGGCCACGATGGCAGCGGTATTAGTTTATGTCAGAAACAATAATGGTATTAAATTAGCAGTAGCGGCGGGTAAGAAAGGAGGAGGAAATAAGCCGATTGTCAGTGAATTGCGCTTTTCACAATTACAAAATGCGAAAACACCGAACGAGTTATTACGTCGATTACGTCGGATCCTACAGCAAGTAAAAGGCAATATTTCTGTTTTGGCTTTAGCTCAGGATATTGAGGAATGGTTTGCTGAATATGGACAATTACGACCCTGTAAAGCAGATAAGCGTATCAATGTAAAGTGGGTGATGGATTATTACTGTGCCGCCAGTAATAAATGGGTTGATTTATCAGATTCTTATTAATGAATTTAGGAGAATGACTATGAGTCAGTTTATTCAATTACACCTATTAACCTCCTATGCACCATCCAATCTTAATCGTGATGATTTAGGCCGACCTAAAACAGCGAAAATGGGTGGTTTTGAACGTTTACGTGTGAGTTCTCAAAGTTTGAAACGCCACTGGCGTACTTCTGAATTATTTGAGCAAGCGTTATCAGAGAATATTGGTATTCGCACAAAGCGCTTTGGTATCAAGGTATTTGAAGCTTTGATCAGTGCCGGCGTGAAAGAGAAATCAGCTAAAGCATTGGCTGCAAATATTGCCGGTGTTTTTGGCAAAACTAAAAAAGATGCTTTAGAGACTGAACAATTGGCACATATCAGCCCGGCAGAGCAGCGGTCTGTCATGTCGCTGGTCGCTGTGCTGGCAGAAGAAGGCCGGGCGCCAACATCGGAAGAGCTTAATTTGTTAAAAGCTGAACAAACCGCTGTGGATATTGCGTTGTTTGGTCGAATGTTAGCTTCAAGCCCTGCATTTAACGTCGAAGCCGCTTGCCAGGTTGCTCATGCGATTAGTGTGCACAGTGTTGTCGTTGAAGATGATTATTTTACGGCAGTAGATGATTTAAATGATGGTAAAGAAGACACGGGTTCGGCCCATATTGGGGAATCGGGTTTTGCGGCAGCGTTGTTCTACAGTTATATCTGCATTAATAAAACGCAATTAATAGAGAATTTGGATGGTAATAAAGCGCTTGCTAATAAAGCGATTAAAGCATTGACAGAAGCGGCGGTGAAAATCTCACCGACGGGTAAACAAAGTAGTTTTGCTTCCCGTGCTTATGCCAGTTTTGCCCTCGCTGAAAAAGGCGAACAACAACCACGTTCTTTATCTGTCGCATTTTTAAAACCGATTCATGACAGTGACCAGGGCCCATCGGCAATTCGAGCATTAGAAAGCCAAATGCACAATATTGATCAGGTTTACGGTGCGTGTGCCGATGCCCGCTATAAATTCAATACATTCACAGGGGAAGGAAGTTTGACCGAGCTGCTTGAATTTATTGCGCAGTGATGGGGGCAGAATGAAAGCATATTTAGTCTTTCGATTATATGGTCCGATGGCAAGTTGGGGCCAACCTGCGGTTGGCGGGGAAAGGCCAACGGGATCATATCCTGGCCGATCTGCTATTTTGGGGTTATTAGGGGCCGCGTTAGGCATTCGACGAGATAATGAGTCTGAATTAGCAAAATTACAAAAAAGTGTGTTGATTGCAATTAAGCAAATTGTTCCCAGTTCTTTAATGCGTGATTACCATACGACTCAGGTACCAACGCACGAGAATAATGTGATTCACCAGAGCCGTAAAAGTGAATTAAGTTCAGATAAACTGAATACCATATTATCTAATCGTGACTATCGCTGTGATGGTATTTGGATCGTTGCCATTGCATTAACTCGGCGAGCTGCTTTTACGCTAGAACAATTACGGGATGCTTTACTTAAACCGGTATTTATCTTGCATCTTGGACGTAAATCTTGTCCACCTGCTTTACCTCTCTGCCCTAAATTAACAGGGAGATCGACATTAAAATCGGCGTTGGATACCTCTTTTCCACCACTGATTCATTCTGATAAGGAAGATAAGTTATGGCTGGGAGCAAATGGTCTTGTTACTTATTTTTGGGAAGGAAAAAAAGATGAAATTATCGCTTCAAATATTTTAATAAGCCATCCTTGGGATGAGCCGATCAACCGAGGACGTTGGCAATTCAGGCAACGTACTATGTATCAACTTTCTGTCGAGGAGGGTGTTAATGTATTTGTCTAAAATTACACTTCGGCAATCAGGCCAGACTGCAAACATATTGGCGAAGCTTGGCGCGAATGGAGTTTATACCTCTCATCAATTGCTATGGAAATTGTTTACGGAAGACGTACAGCGTCAATTTCTATTCCGGCAAGAAATCGGAATAATGGGATTACCTGTATTCTATGCTTTATCTAAAACATCACCCCAAATGCAGTCACCGTTATTTGATGTTGAAACAAAATCATTTTACCCTTTATTGCGCGAGGGACAGCGTTTAGCTTTCAAATTACGTGTTAATCCAACAATCTGTGTTACCGATCCTTCTGGAAAACGCCGGCGTCATGATGTCTTAATGCATGCCAAGTTTCAGGCAAGACGGCAAGGTGAAACTGAACAGGGAAAAATAAAGACCCTGATGGAAGATGCTGCCCGCAATTGGCTCCTGGATAATCGTCGTATGCAGCAATGGGGTATTCAGTTTGATGATTTACTGAATATTGAAGGTTATACTCAGCATCGAAGCGTAAAAAGGAAGGGACAAAAAATCCAATTCTCCAGTGTCGATTTCCAGGGACTTCTGACGATTACCAATGGTGATTTATTCTTGGCACAATATACAAAAGGTTTTGGTCGATCTAAAGCCATGGGGTGCGGATTGATGTTAATCAGAACAGTATAATGGCATTGACTTCATTTAAATTTATTTCTGTTGGGGATCGTAATATAATCGCCTTCAGGGTATTGATTGTTGAAGATGGCTTATTTGTGTTATTAGGCATTCGCGTTATGTTTTGAAAGCAGAGTAAAAGGCGAGATTACTAACTAATGTATTCGTGCAGCAGTATCCTATTGCGTTGGGTGCAGTCACTACTCTAAAAAGTATTGATAAAATAATTACTGTGTTCCTCACATCTGTGGGGATAAACCCGAATTTTGGTATGCATTTGAACCAGGAACAATATGTTTCCTTTGCTTCATGGGATAAAACGCTATAATTAACCAATAAGAGACCGTGTTGGTGAATGTTCCTTGTGCCTACGGGGATGAACCAAACTCGATAAATCTTATCAATGAGCGAATTTACATGTTCCCTGTACTTGCGGGGATAAACCGCGTCATGAGTGATGCTTTAGTAAATTTACTAAATGTTCCCTGTAATTACGGGGATGAACCTAGCAGTGCTCCTAATAGCATAAAGCCAGGAATGAGTTCCCTGTACCATCGGGGATAACCCGTATGAGAATGGCACTGATGATTAGTTTTACCTGTGTTCCCTGTCTCTGCGGGGATAAATCCGAAGTAACACAGGGACATAATTAGCGGTAATCGGTGTTTCTTCTGTCTGCGGGAGAATGTTATGTTAAAAGCAGTTAAGTTAAAGTATTCCCCGTGTACGGGGATGAACCGAACTGATACTGTTGTATATCTGGTTTGAAAAAATGTTCCCTGTATTTACTGGGATAAACCGAACAGTTAGCGATTGAGTTAGCGGAAACATACGTGTTCCCTGTTTATATGGGGATAAACCGCTAAATACAGAATTATCTTCGTCTGTTATAACTGTGTTCCCCGTAACTTGAGGGGATGGACCGTCATCGGGGAGGAAAATTCCCGCAATAGTACCAGAATTCCTCGTGTCTACGGGGATTAACCTGATTCAGGTTTTGTGGTGGTAGCAGAGTAAAAAGGTTCCCCGTGCTTACGGGGATAAACCGATAATAGAAAAGAGTTAGATAATGAATATGAAGTATTCCCTGTGCTTACGGGGATAGAGTGGTGGTATGTTGCTCATTGAGCATCTGCAAATAATCATTGCCGGTAATAACTGACTGAGAATACGCGTATCCATACTGCGCAAGAGTACCTGCTTCTCCTGAAATATTACCTGCTGACGTGAACGCCAGTGATTAAGCTGTGTTGCCCATAAATCCTCACTGCGGTAAGCCAGCCCCAACTGTTATCGCTCAGGGTTAGCTATCAAGCATGCTTAATAGCTATACAAGATATTGTATAATTAGCAAAAACCGCCGTAAACCCTTGCCCAGTGCGGGCGGGGATATAAGGCGAAAAGCCCAAAGGGCTTTAAGGCGGGCTACTGCGACGTCTCCTGACTGAATGGATATCTGCCGGTAAAACAGGCTAAAATGAATGCACTTTATCAATGAGCGCTGAATATGTTAAGAGCGACCAAAGTCCGCCTCTACCCCACACCCGAACAGGCCGAGTATCTTAATGGTCAGTTCGGTGCGGTCCGTTTTGCGTACAACAAGGCGCTGCACATTAAAAAGCAGGCTTACAAACGTCACGGCGTGAGTTTAAATCCGCGCAAAGACCTCAAACCGCTCCTGGCGGTCGCGAAGAAATCCCGCAAGTACGCCTGGCTCAAGGCATATGACGCTATCGCGTTACAGCAGGCGGTGATCAATCTGCATACTGCGTTTGATAATTTCTTCAATCCGAAGTTGCGCGCCCAATTTCCCACGTTCAAACGCAAACAGGGCAAGCAATCGAGCTATCACTGTGTTGGGGTGAAAGTGCTGGAGGGTGCGGTGAAGCTCCCGAAATTGTCACCGATAAAGGCGCGCATACACCGAGAAATTGAAGGGGAAGTGAAGAGCATTACGCTGTCCCGAACCGCCACGGGAAAGTATTTCGCCGCTATCCTGTGTGACGATGGAAAAGAGGCGCGGGAAAAGCCGGGCGTTATCACCCGCGTGACCGGTTGCGATATGGGGTTGTCCCACTATCTTATCGAGTCGAACGGGGAGAAGGTCAATAACCCGCGTCACCTAATCAACGCCACCCGTAACCTGCGTCGAAAGCAGAAATCGCTGTCCCGCAAACAAAAGGGCAGTGCTAACCGCGGGAAGGCCCGATTACGTCTGGCGGCAGTCCATGAGCGGGTAGCCCATGCCCGCGCCGATTTTCAACACAAACTTTCTCGGACAATGGTTGACGAAAACCAAGCACTCATTGTTGAGACACTAAAATCGGCCAACATGATGAAGGATCACCGCCTTGCCCGCGCTATCGGGGATGCGGGTTGGCATGGTTTCATCAAGAAACTGGAATACAAAGCCGCAGCAGCGGGCGTCCATCTGGTCAAACTGGATCAGTGGTTCGCGAGTTCGAAAACCTGTCATTGCTGCGGTCACAAAATGCCGGAAATGCCGCTGGATAAGCGGCTCTGGCAATGCCCTTTCTGTCGAGTCGAACATGATCGCGATATCAATGCGGCGCTCAACATCCAGCGCAAGGGCATAACAGCATTACAGGCGGCGGGACTCGTCGTTTCTGCCCACGGAGGCCAGTGTAAATCCGTCATAAAGACGGTTGCGGCCTGAGAAGTGGGAAGCCTCGCCGTTTTTTACGGCGGGGAGCAGTCACCGGGATACCAATTGGACAGGGTACAACAGGGGAAAGATCCGGATGACTGGAAGCCGATGTCTACTGTTGGAGCTGGTGTAAAAGAGATAAGGGTTAAAGATGCTGATGGCATCTACCGTGTTATGTACGTGGCTAAATTTGAAGAAGCTGTCTATGTACTCCATTGCTTCCAGAAAAAAACAGAGCAGACGAGTCTTAAAGACATCGCACTGGCTAAGAAACGATTCAAAGAATTATTACAGGAGCGGTTAATATGATTACTACATTCGATAACGTATGGGATGCGATTGAAGACACTCCACAGCAAGCGGAAAACATGAAAGTACGCTCTAAGCTGATTGATGTGCTTAAATCCTACATTGAAAAAACACAACTTACTCAAAAGCAGGCCGCCGAAAATTTCGGTGTTACACAGCCCCGTATTTCTGACTTGATGCGAGGTAAAATCTCTGTTTTCAGTATTGATATGTTGATTAACATGATGGCAAGTGCTGGTCTTCATATTTCTAATATTGAAATTGCGGAAGAGATCGCCGTTTAACCTTAACTGAGCCGTTTTCACTGCCCTGCCGGAATACAGTAGGTGTAACGACTTGTATTTATTCCCGGTTTTGAACTCAAATTAGCTGCAACTGACGGCGGGGCAAATCCAAGTTAATTGCAAGTGGCACTGGTTATGATGTTTTTGGTAAGTATTGCAAGGTGGGAAGTTGTATAAATTCACTTTTCGATGAGCGAAAAATCAATGCAAGTGAAGATAACCTCAAGAAGGTCACCATTCTCAGCCCCCCTATTATATCGATTGTTATAGTGTCGGGGGATTTGAAATAGACTAATGCATCAGGCGAATCTATTAAATAATATCAAAGCACTATTTCCAGTAAAAGCCGCATTAAAGGCAACTACGTATTCTTTAGCGCATCACTGAATGTCGATTTTACCACAGACAGTCTGACGGCTTTTGAAAATGCGTTTTCTCACATTCAATATACCTATGATTCTAGATCGATATCGGTCCGTTTACTGACCAGAATTAAAGATAGAGTAAACAGTTCGGACAATTCCTCCTGTAAGGAGAATTCAGCTACCGTAAAAGTTTTCTCCGGTAAGTCGGTAAGACAGAGAAAGTGTCATCCATTGTTCATATGGACTCCTTTATCATAAATCTGATGAAATATGAAAATGATAATAATAACCTATTCGGCAAAAAACAATCTACGATATATAAAAGCCTTTTGTTGATTTAATAGCGCCTCTTTCATTGTATTTTGATGAATCTGATTTATCTTTAATGATGATAGTAAAAACAATGAAAGTTATCGGCAACTTATACATTATTATTTAAGAAACTATTAACAATAGGTGAATTATGACGTTATATGATATAAAACCGAAGTTTCAAAACTTACTCAGACCTTGGGTGATACGCCTTTATCAACGTGGTATTACTGCCAATCAGGTGACGCTGTGTGCAATGATAACCTCGGTGATTTTAGGCGGAATTCTGGCGTTTTTTCCTTATCCACATCTTTTTCTTCTCTTACCTCTTTTTCTATTTTTTCGTATGGCACTTAATGCTATTGATGGCATGTTGGCAAGAGAATTTAATCAGCAATCCCGATTGGGGGCCGTATTAAATGAAATAGGCGATATCGTGTCTGATTTTGCGTTATATTTACCTTTTGCTCTTTTAGCGAATACATCACTTTGGTTAGTTATTTTCACTGTGATATTTGCCATATCTACTGAGTTTTGTGGCGTTGTTGCACAGACCCTGACAGGAGTACGAAGTTATAAAGGGCCTTTAGGGAAAAGTGATCGGGCTTTCTTGTTGGGTGTTTATGGGATGTGTATCGCACTTTGGCCACAATCGTTGGTTTATTCCAATCATATTTTCATTACAGCAATATTATTGCTGTTCTGGACATGCATTAATCGTTGCCGGGATGCAATTGCGCGGCCTAAACAAGAGGAATGACGATATATTTCTTCAGGTCGCTATGGAAGGCGTGATGTTGTGTAAAGTGCCGGTGCAGTTTGACTGGGGGTAATCTGAAAACACCACTGAAACTGCACTCGATACTGAATTATGTATCACCCATTCCTTGAGAAAAATAAGCTCAAATTAAGCACCAATGTCCGTAGTAGTGATTCATCTGAAACTTTTCTCTGTAATGATAGATTTACCTCCTATGATTAGGCTTCGTGGTTCCATAAGGGATGGTTACGGTCTCGTGACCAGCGATAATAGAGCGCTAAAAAGGCATTAATATTGTTCGGATAGAATTGCTCTGGGTCGAAATGTTCATTTTCAGACAAACCAAGCGATTCATTTATCCATTGCAGCGTTTCTTCATATTCTTCATGGTCAGGATCATTAAGTATTTCTATTAAGTTTTCATAACCATAAATACCTCCGGTATCTTCAGGGGGACATGCGCGGGCACCACCCAGACAGTAAAAAGGCAGCGGAAGATCACTTTCAGGATAATGATTGTTTTCTAAAATAATTTCGTGTTCCCAGCTATCGCCAAAATCATAGATATAGCTAAAAGATCTCCCTTTTTGTTTAATCAGGTCAATCAGGCGATATGCACATTCTTCCTTTCCATTCGATGGGTCTTCTGGCATTTCTGTTAGTCGCAGTTTGCCAATATGAAATTCATGCAGATGGCTATCTTGCCATCCCATCACAATTTGTATGACATCATGCAGCCTATCGAGCGAGATAGAGGCAGGAACAACAAATTGCCGCCAAATAGCAGGTTGTGAGTCTGTGAGAGTAATTTTTAACTGATAGAATTTTTCGTTCATTACTGATTCTCCTAATAGTTATGGGATTATTCTTTCAACGTGTTCCATCTGTTGTCAATATTTCGTTGAATTTCTTTGGCTAAAATTGCTGGAATACCAACATGTTCTGCTTCTATATGAAAATCTTTGGCTATGTCATAAATTTCAGCAGCTATATTCATCATCGCTTTTGCACCTGGTAATCCGGCCTGACCTGCCATTAATTCCATTGTCTGTTTTGTTATTTTCGAGCCATGACCATTGAAAGCTGTCATATGTTCATTATAGCGTGATGGACTATACATAATGTCGTAGAAAGGAGAGATACGCCAGTTATCATTGTCATCGGCCAGGAAAGCGAAGTTCTTTGCATGATCATCTTGGTTTATCATCAGATAGTTAAATATGGCTCTGTAGAGAAGTTTCTTGGCTTCATTAGTGCTACATAACATTCGGGTCGCTTTGATCAATTCGATATAATCCAGCGAAGGTTCCCTGAAAGGAGCATCCAGTAACCCACAAGCAGAAATCATATGAAAATGCCCTTGTTCACCTACACAGTCAAAACGGGATTGCTGTAACCAATATTGTCCATTCCCGGCATCAAATAACTCAAAATCGGAAACTTCAATATTTACGCGTTCTGCTATTTTCATATAGGTATATTCAATAAGGCTTTCATGATGCCCTAGCGCAAATTTTTCTGAGGTCAATTTGATAATCAGTTTTTCGCCAATAGCATCTTGTTTTGTGGTAAAAGTCCCATTTGCCAGTTTGGTTACATTAAGTTTTGGTCTTGCACCACCTGAACTCCCTGCGTTCATTAGGTGTGCTATTAGGTGAGATTCCGTTCCTTCAAATTCTTTAATGGCTTCTTTACCTAATGTAATGAGTTCTATATCTTGATATTTGTCTCTGTTTTCAATTTGTATTTCAGGCTCATAGGATAAAGCGCCAAGGCCACGATTTCCGATAAACGCCAGTCTTTCCAATGCTGTGATATTTTGGGGAACATAACCATTTTGGCGGAAAACTCGATCCATCAAATATAATCCCCATCCATCGGGCAAGCTATCACCAAAAACGCCATGTAATCCGTAGTGAGGTTGATGTGGTGCTTTTTGCAATGAATCATCGAACTCGAGATTAAATGGAGCAATAGAGCTTTTATGTGCTGATAAATAATTATCATCGTATTGAAAGTAAACTCCGCTGCTGTTTTCAGCTAATTTACCGACGTTCTCAACGTTTCCATTACTGAATCTGCGCTTTACCAGTAAAGGGATATTAAGCATGTTTTAATACCTCTTCGATACTTTGGGGATGGTGTTTTATTTTGGTTATCTGATGAATATCATTGAGATTGCACAGTGCATCATAAAGCATTAAGAATTGTCTTAGAGAAATATTACCTGTTGCTTCAAATTTTCGAATCGTACTGTTGGGTACACCGGAATGTTGCGCTAGTGCCTCAACGGATAACTTACGGTTTTTGCGAACTTTCTTCAGATATGTCTTAAACGCAATCTGAGTGTCGTATGGGGTATTTAGTGATAGCATTTCAGCACCTATTGAATTGTAAATATTGCTACTATGATAGCAAAAATAGGGTGTTTTTGCCATTTTTTGCTATCATAATGACAATCTTGTTATGGTGAACGTCAGGGCTTTTAGATCTTATGGATTAAGGACATTATTTATCTTTGATTTTGATCCTTTTTTTCGGTTAATTACAAGAAATAATAAGCCGCATCGTATGATATTAATAATTATTTTAGCGAATGAAAAAACCTCATCAGTATATACATGGATGAGGTTTTTTTATAAAAAGAGATATTGAGATTAGTCGAGACCTTTTGAAGGTGTTTCCCATATTTTGGAGAACCGTTTTACATTGCTTGCTGTATAAATAACGGTATGGGATATATTTCGGTGGCCGAGATAATCCTGAATAAGGCGTGTATCTCTTCCGAGATCAGCGAGAGCATAACCGCAGGCATGTCTTAACATATGTGGGTGAGGTGAAATATTAACTAATGCTTGTCTGCCATAACGCTTTAATAAACCATAAACTTGCTGGCGTGAAATAGCGCCTGATTTTTGTGATAAAAAGACCCACGATGTATCTGATTCCCGCCACTGCCGCCTGACATTAAACCATTGATTTAAAGCATCAATTTCTTCTGGCACCAGTGGGTGCGTTGTTGATAATCCTCCTTTTAGTCGTCTTACATGAATAATTCCTGAGTTAAGATCAAGGTCTGATAGCATTAGATTACATAGCTCACTGACTCGAAACCCATGAATGAAGCACATGAGTATCATGCAGTAATCTCTCTCAGCATGACGACCTTGACGTGCTTTTTCTAAAATCGCATTAATTTCATGTCTGGTTAAGAATTTACGCTTCTTCATGAAAATAGTTCCTGTGAAATCAGAGCAGATAGTTATCGGCAGAAAATAATATTAATCTACCGGAATATATCAATTAATAGAGCTTTTATAAAATTATTAGCTGGCAATTCTATTTATTTGGGACAAAATCTATAAATACCATTTTCAGATAGTCACAAATAGTCATTTTTTAATAGAAAATATCAGCTTGTAAACTTTGCAATTATATATTTGGAAATTATTAGACAACAAAAAGAAACTAAACAGAATGCACCAAACTGTAAATATATTCCTACAAAACCACCTCTTAAGTCAAATTTAGTGTAATTCCAGATTGCCAATATTTAACTATTTATAATATATAGATTTTCTTGGATAGTTTTTACTATTTCTCGTAACTAATATTAATTAGATTGTAAAATCTCAGTCAATTCATCTGAATTCAATCAAATATTAATTAATTACTTAGATTATTAATTTAAAATAATACTAAATTTTAAATTTTTACTCCAAATTATCATGTCTTATTAGTATTTTTAACCAAAAAAAACAGTTTGGTGCATTTTGTTTGGTTTTAAAAATATTAATCCGAAATTTTAAAACCCTATTTTGTGCCGGATATCGGGTGCATGGATCGGGAATCCTGCGCTGCTATTTTTTTATGGTTATGGGTATTTTATCCTTAAATTCAAGGAATTAATTTACATGAAATTGAATAAATTGGTTATGGCTCTGGGATTGGGCATGGCTTTGGTCGCGAGCTCTGTAAATGCGGCTAATCCTAGCCAAGGTCACGGAACGGTAACTTTTACGGGTTCTATCATTGATGCACCTTGCTCCATCACCCCTGAAACAGTTGATCAGGTTGTACCACTGGGTTCTATCTCTAACGTTTCTTTGAAAAACGGCGGTCGTTCTTCTTCTAAGTCATTCAAAATTTCTTTAGAGAACTGCACAACTGAAACGATAAATACAGTAACAACCACGTTTATCGGCGCCAAATCCAGTATCACTGGCGGTGAGGGTCTGCTGGGTATTGAAGGATCGGCTAAAGGCGCAGGCATTGCGATCACCGATGGGGGCGGCAATAAGATTAAACTGGGTACCCCTTCTCCTGCCATAGCGCTGCATGATGGTAATAATGATCTGAACTTCGCTGCTTATCTTCAGGGTGATACCGGGCCTGATGCAGTTGTTCCGGGAGATTTCACCGGCATTGCCAATTTCCAACTGACTTATCAATAACTCTTTCATGCATGGAAACGCCTACAGGGAGACGGGTGTTTCCTAATCAAAGATTTTGAATGAGTTTGGCCGGAGAGAAGTCATGAGCCGATATTCTGCCGTTGTTGTGGTGCCCTGCCTGCTAATGTTTTCCTGCATTGCTGTCGGCGCTGAAGCGACTGCTACACGAGGAACACAAGGGCATGGTCGCGTTAGCATGCAAGGCGCCATTATTGATACAGCCTGTGCGATTGACGCAGGTAGCCGTGACCAGACGATTGAGTTAGCTACGATTCCGGTAAGCCGGATAGTACATGATGGGCAGGGGCCTGTGCGCCCGTTTTCCATCCGCTTGATTAATTGCGTACTGACCTCTGCCACATTGGGTAAGCCTGACTGGCGTCACTTTCAGATGACGTTTGACGGCGTGCCGGATGGGAACAATTTTCGATTGGATGGTGCAGCACGAGGTGTTGCGTTGCAAATTACTGACACACTCGGCAATCAGGCATACCCGGGAACGCCATTGCCTGTGGGGGATTTACAGGAAGGGCATATGACTCTTAGTTACATGATGCGATTGGTGGGTAATCACCCGTTATTGCAGGCGGGACAGTATCGAACCACTGTCCGGTTCAGGCTGGATTATCACTAATCATCGATCAGGGAATGTTATGGCTTTGTTTTTTGGTTTGACCGCTGAACATGACAGGGTGGTCCCGGTTCGGTGTGTCCTGAAACCTTTTACTGTTTTGGTACTGCTTGCCTTGGTTGGTACTCATGTTGCGTATGCGGAAGAAGAAATTGAATTTAATACCGACGTATTGGATGTTCAGGATCGTTCGCGGATTGATTTAAAAGAGTTTTCCCGTGCTGGTTATATTATGCCGGGGGATTACCAGATGATGATACGCCTGAATAAAAGCGAGCTGTCTGAGATGCCGGTGACTTTTATGGCGCCACCGGATGATCCGAAGGGCAGTGTGGCCTGTCTGCCGCCTGATATGGTGAAGCAGTTGGGACTGCGGGCGGAATGGGAATCAAAGATTAGCTGGTGGAACAATAATCAGTGTCTGGAAATTAAAACGCTGCCAGGAATGATGGTGCGCGGCGATTTGGGCAGCGATACGTTATATCTGAGTGTGCCGCAAGCTTATCTTGAATACAGCTCATCAGATTGGGACCCGCCATCACGTTGGGATGAAGGGATTTTGGGAATGATGTTTGATTATAACGTCAACGCTCAGGTATCTAAGCCGACGAAGGGAAATGAGAATCATAATATCAGCGCCAACGGCACAACCGGAATAAACTTTGGGGCATGGCGTTTACGGGCAGATTGGCAGTCACAATATAACCACACCACTGGCCGGGCAGGGAGTACAGAGAGAAACTGGGATTGGAGCCGTTACTACATGTACCGGGCGATACCGCATTGGCAGGCCAAACTGACACTGGGTGAGGATTATCTCAATTCAGGTATTTTTGACAGCTTTCGTTTTACCGGGGCGAGTCTGGTGACGGATGACAATATGTTGCCGCCAAACCTGCGTGGTTATGCGCCGGAGGTGACTGGCGTGGCGAAAACCAATGCCAGAGTGACCATCCGTCAGCAGGGCCGGGTGTTATATGAGACCCAGGTTGCACCCGGCCCATTCCGTATTCAGGACATCAATGATGCGGTCAGCGGCAAACTGGATGTACGGGTAGAAGAACAGGATGGTGGTATACAGGAATTTCAGGTCGATACAGCGAGCATTCCTTACCTGACCCGTCCGGGCCGGGTGCAGTACAAACTGGCGGCAGGTAAGCCGACCAATTGGAAGCACCACAGTGAGGGGAATGGTTTTGGGCTGGGGGAATTTTCCTGGGGGATAAACAACGGTTGGTCACTGTATGGCGGGCTATTGGGAGCCGGAGATTATAACGCGCTGTCGTTGGGGGTAGGGCGTGATCTGATGGCTTTCGGCGCGTTGTCGTTTGATGTGACAGAATCCCGTGCCCGCTTACCGGATGAAGGTAAAACTTTGACCGGCGGCTCCTATCGTCTCAGTTATTCCAAGCGTTTTGAGGAATATGACAGTCAGGTGACGTTTGCAGGTTATCGCTTCTCGGAACGTGACTTCATGAGCATGAGCCAGTATTTGGATCGCCGTTATCACGACGGGGATGCGGAGAGCAGTAAAGAACTTTATACCATTATGTTGAATAAACAGTTCACGGATTTAGGGATCAGTACTTATCTGAACTACAGCCACCAGACTTACTGGAACCAGTCGAACAATGATCGCTACAACATATCGGTATCACGCTATTTCGCTATCGGAACCATTAAGAACATTAACCTGAACCTGTCGGCTTATCGTAATAAATATGAAGGTAAGAATGACGATGGCATGTATCTGACGTTATCCCTGCCGTGGGGGAATTCAGGAACGATCAGTTATAACGCAATGGTCAACCGCAAAGGTAATTCCAATACGGTAGGTTATTACGACCGGATTAATGAAAACAGCAGCTATCGTTTAGCGGCGGGTACCAGTATTGACGGCAAAGCAGCGGCTAACGGCTATTTAACACATTACGGTGATCTTGCCCAACTGACGACAAGCGCGAGTTATCAGGATGGGCGTTATACCTCGGCAGCGCTTGCTGTCCAGGGTGGAATGACTATCACGCCAGAAGGTGCGGCGCTGCATCGCATCAATACACCGGGTACGACGCGTTTGATGGTGGATACCGATGGTGTAGGGAGTGTCCCGGTGAAAGGCTTCGGTGCGATTACCCATACCAATATGTTCGGTAAGGCGGTGATCTCTGATGTAAACAACTATTACCGCAACAGTGCGAGTATTGATTTGAATAAGCTGCCGGACAATGTGGAGGCAATACGGTCGGTACAACAAGCGACGCTGACGGAAGGGGCGATTGGTTACCGTAAATTTCAGGTGATATCCGGTGAGAAAGCGATGAGCATGATCCGTTTATCGGACGGGAATACACCTCCGTTTGGGGCCACCGTATTGAATAAGGATAAACGGGAGATCGGCATCGTCAATGATGGTGGGAATACCTACCTGAGCGGGATAAATCCGGGGGAAAAACTGGATGTACGCTGGGATGGGGAGTTGCAATGTGTAATTGAACTGCCGCATGAATTACCCATAGTTGAAGAGATGGCCTCGTTATTACTGCCCTGCCAGTTGGTCAACGGTAATAAACAGCCATAGTTTCAACTGACAGGCAGCGTGAAAACCTTGTTGCTGTCACCGGAGCTTATCGCGGTGACCCGTAATGACGCTGAAATGACATATTCTGAGAATGAGTAATTGAGCATGAAATTGAAGAAAACAATGAATGCAGTAACGATCGCCGCCCTGAGTTTATCAGTGGTCAGTGAGTCAATGGCGGCCATTGCACTGGATCGTACCCGGATAGTGTTTAATGGTGAGGATAAATCCACCAGTATGGATATCAGCAACCAGAACAAAGAGTTGCCGTATCTGGCTCAAGGCTGGATAGAAGATGAGCAGGGTAACAAAATCAATGGTCCGTTAGTGGTGACGCCGCCGGTGCAGCGAGTGGAGCCGGGAGCGAAGAGCCAGGTGAAAATACAGTCACTGCCGGCAATAGCACAGCTGCCACAGGATCGGGAAAGCCTATTCTATTTTAATTTGCGTGAAATTCCGCCGCGCAGCAAGAAACCGAACACATTGCAAATTGCGCTGCAAACCCGGATAAAGCTGTTCTATCGGCCGAAGGCGATTTTTGCCAGCCGCACTGATCTGGATAACCCGTGGCAGGAGAAGATGACGCTGACACGTCAGGGGGATCAATATCAGGTAAACAACCCGACTCCGTATTACATCACCGTGGTGGATGCGTCGAATCAGCTTAAAGGGAAGAGCGTGGCGGATTTTAAGCCGTTGATGGTGGCGCCAAAAAGCAGTGCGGTGCTGAGTGGGAGTGCGGGGGCTTTGGGAAGCGCGCCGGTACTGACCTATATCAATGATTTTGGTGGCCGGCCGCAACTGACGTTTAGCTGTGCAGGAAACCAGTGTCAGGTGGCTGAACGTTCGTCGTGACGGGCGAAGCCGCGAGGAGCGACGATGAATATAAAACGGGCCGGTCGCGCACTGGCACTGGCGATCTTACTGATACCGGTGACGGTGAGTCAGGCGGTGGAGAGCCGGATTATGGATATAGATGGTAACCACGGTGAACTGCATGTGTTTGGTATGTTAACTGAGGCGGCGTGCCGTCTGGATATGACTTCTGAGTGGCAGGAAGTGAGTCTGGGGACGACGCCGAACAGTGATTTACGCTGGCCGGGTGATAAAAGCACATCGATACCGTTCACCCTGAAATTCCGCGACTGTTTGCGGACCAAAGGGGCGGTGCGTGATACCCGGACAGGCAATCTGACGTGGGGTAACTTGCAGCCGGTGGTGACCGTCAGTTTTGTGGCTGCGGCGGATCAGGATTATCCCCATCTGGTACGGGTGGCAGGTATCACTGGGTTGGGGTTACAGATCACAGATTCCGCTAACAATGATATCCGGTTGGGAGAACGGGGACGCCCGCATTTTATGGCAGCGGGGCAGGATAGTCTGGCGTATTACGTGACGCCGGTGCGAACGTTGGGAGCATTGGGGATCGGGCATTACTGGGCCGTGGTGGATTTTAGGGTGAATTATGACTAAGCCTCTGCGAATAAAAAAGCCGTACTGCGGGCGAAAAAAATTGATTGTATTACTGCTGGGTTGTTTGCTGAGTGCCGGTGCTCAGGCTGATTTACCGACAAAAAGGGTAAACGTCGCAGCAACGCCGTTTAATAGCCTCTCGGGTAAAACGCCGGTCAATATATATGGTGTCGTTATCGCGCCTCCGCCTTGTGTGATTAATAATGGTAATACTATTGATGTGGATTTTGGTGAAGTGATGATTACCCGTATCGATGGGGTTAATTACATGAAGCCAGTTAAATACACGGTGAAATGTGAAAAAATGCCGGTCAATGCGATGAAGATGATGATATCGGGTAACACCGCCAGTTTTGACCGGGCAGTGTTACAAACCAATCATACCGGGCTGGGTATTGCGGTTATTCATAACGGACAGAAATTGCCCGTCAATGACTGGATGAAATTTACCTACCCGGATTTTCCTGAGTTACATGCGGTGCCGGTAAAAAATATGACTGCGGTATTGAAAGGCGGTGGTTTTGGCGCAGCTGCCACGATGATGGTTGAATACCAATGAACAGGAGACACTGATGAAGAATTTGATTTATCGTGCTTTCTGGACGGTTTGCCTGGGATTGATCAGCGTGATGCCGGGGCAAGCGGCAGATAATATGTGGTTTCATGGCACACTGCTTGAACCGCCTCCTTGCGTCATTAATGACGGTAATATGATTGACATCTATTTTGGTCATAACATTGGAATACATAAGGTGGATGGGGTGAATTATACCCAGCCAGTAAATTATCAATTGGTGTGTGCACCTAATGTTTCAGGCTGGAGTTTAGGATTGACGGTGATTGGCCCACAGACTTCATTTGATGCTGCTGCTTTGAAAACGAATATCACCCATTTAGGTATTCGTCTAACTTTGGATGGTAAAGCATTCACCCTTAACAAGCGTATTCCGGTGACGTCACAGAAACTGCCGGTGATACAGGCCGTGCCAGTGAAAAAGCCGGGAAGCACGTTACCGGAAGGGATATTTGAAGTGACGGCGACATTACTGGCGGAATACCAGTGAAAGGAAAGCGAATGAATTATTTCAAGTTATTCGTGTTGCGCGTTGGTTTTATGATTGTTGCTACTGCGGTTTATTGCAATCAGGTAGTACAGGCTGCGGATAATATGCGTTTTTACGGCGCATTGGTTGAAGAACCCTGCACGATTAAACCGGGTGATGAAGATATCCGGCTTGATTTGGGCACGATTGCTGAAAAGTATTTGTATCTGCATGGCCGGACCAATAATGAGCCTTTTCAGCTCCGGCTGTCTGGCTGTGATATGAGTATGGGGAAATCTATCAAACTGACATTCAGTGGGGTAGAAAACAGACAATTGCCGGGTTTATTAGCATTAAGCGCGGGTAGTCAGGCTTCTGGAATTGCCATTGGTATCGAAACGGCTGAAGGCAAACGGTTACCGTTAAATAAAGACGGAGATGCCTATCCGCTAAAAGAGGGCGAAAACGTGATTATCCTGAAAGCGTATGTGCAGGCTGAACCAACGGCGCTGGCTAACCAGACGATTAAACGGGGCGCGTTTCATGCTATTGCGACATTTAATCTCAACTATGACTAATCGAATAGTTTTGGTTTTATTTTATTAGGTAAGTAAATGAAAAAATTATTCTCTGCTTGTCTGGTATTTTTATCGCTGTTCTCATCAGGTGCTGCGGCATCAATATTTTCATATATCACTAAATCCGAGGGTGTTCCTACAAATGCCTATTATACTTTTGTAATTGAACGTTGGGACCAGGAAAACGATTTTACGCCAAATCCTTGTTATGGTTATTCTGCATGTTGGATATCGGTTAACCATCGCCATTTTGCTGATGGTTATTCAGGGCAGCCCTATAGGATATTTAATACTCGCGTGGAAAGATTTAAGACAATGAAACAAGTTCAGGCGGAGATATTGAAATATACCAGTTTTCCGATCACCGGAGTTGCAAAACATTTTGGTCCTGCTATTCGGTCTCATCAGGAATGTGTCGGGCTATTTTACGAAACCGATCAAAATGGCTTTCATGGAAGATTGTTGCCTGGATCTTTATGTGGCGTTGCACCACCGCCGATAGGCTTTTGTCAGGTCAGTGAAGGCTCAGTTGAGCTTGATTACGGTAGTATTGATGAGGCAGAACTAGAAAATGCAACCAAAACAGGAAATATCAATGTGACCTGCAATGTAGATATAAAGATTATCGTGATAGCGACAGGCCTTAATGGGGAATTTGTACCTTTGAGAAATGATGGTAGCTTGAAAGCTAAACTGCTATTAAATGATAGAAGAGGTGAAGACGGCGTTTCTGTGTTTGTACCGGCTGGAGGAAATGTACCCATTACAGTGAAATCAATTTTACAAAAAAATGGCAGAGTAGAGGCAGGGCCTTTCTCAGGATCAGGGACAATAATTTTGGCGATGCCATAAAAAGGTGTTTTTTTAATTTAAAGGCTGGGATGAAAATGAAACAAGATCATCTATTAGTAGGGAAGCGTATTCAAAAAAGAAGGAAAGAGTTGGGCATGACCGCCGTAAAATTGGCGGAAAAAATAGGTATTAGTCAGCAACAACTCTCACGTTATGAGAGAGGGATAAACCGCATTAATTTATCTCATCTAGTGCAGATTGCTTCAATATTGGAAACACCGATAAACTGGTTTTTCCTTGATTGTTGTTATCCTGCAACCAATAACAGCATCAATAAATTAACAGACCAATATATCCCTATTGCGGAGGCCACATTGGGTAAATTTGGATGTTAACTGATCTCGACTCCAATCGGGGGATCTATAAACCAGTTGATGACTGAATTTCGTGACCGACGGAACGGTCACTTTTATGATGTCTCTGTCAGCAATGTTATTACCACAAATCAAAGAGTCCATTCTTGTCCATATCACCTTTTGAAGAAGATGATTGCTCAAAGCGAACCCGATATTGCATTTGCGAATGTGCGACGGGTGCCGAAAATTCAGACAACAGTTTGCCGACCTGCGCGCACTATCACTTCCGCATTCACTCGTGGCGAAAACGAGAATCAACATAAGGAATAACGCAGGGCGGGGAAATCAGGTGCGATAGCGGTAAATCAGGCGATCAAGCGAAAACCTTCCACCGCCATACGTCACCAAATACAACTGAGCCGTCAGCCAGGTAGCGTGGATAGGCCAGGCATCCGGATAAACAAATATCTGAATCACCAGCGTCATCACCATTAATGCCAGCGCGGAGAAGCGTGTTGCCAATCCGACAATCAGCAACAGCGGAAACACGTGTTCTGCGGTCACGGCCATGACCGCAGCCACATCGTGCGGTAGCAGCGGAAGCTGGTACTCGTTGGCAAAGAGCGACACGGCGCTGTCGGTAGTGCGCGGGATCCCCAGTTGCCAGGGCGTGTCCCCCAGAATATCAATGTTTAATCCCATCACTTTGCTTTGGCCCGACAGCCAGAATGTTGCGGCAAGGCCAATACGCGCCAGAAGGGGGATAATACTTTCCTGCGCAATGTGTTGCCCCTTTAATGCTAACATTTTGAGTAATGCCATTTTAGCGCTCCGTGTTGCTGTATAGAGAAAGGATCAGCCCGTAGTGCTGCATGCGTTGTAAAATCGATTGAGGCTCAAAAGTTGCCTCCTCCCCGGCGGCAATCTCCAGGGCTTCGGCAAGACACCGACCGGACTGGAGCATGGCAACAAACTGCACCTCCGCACGGCTGAGCAACATTATTCGCACGTCGTCGTCAACGCGGCACAGCAGCATATGTTCCGGCTGGAATGGGTCCAGCACCATCTCGTTTTCATTTTGTTGGTGTGCGGCCCACAGGCTGAAGACAGCATAATCTGAACTGAAAAGCCGTACCGAGGGATGGAGCGCCACCAGCAACTGTGCGGGATCGCCACTAGGGGCTGCTTCTGCCGTCTGTACGGCAGGGTCCGCTGCGTGCAGCGATTCAATAAACAACATTTCCAGCCGAGTAAGATCACTCAGCCAGGGCCAATCTGCCAACGGCTGAAACGTCGCAATCCAGTCCGGCAATTGCGCGCCATAGCCGGCCAAAACAGGAGAAGAAGGCGGTTGTTGACGTAT
This sequence comes from Photorhabdus temperata, assembly GCF_025384845.1. Lineage (NCBI taxonomy): Bacteria > Pseudomonadati > Pseudomonadota > Gammaproteobacteria > Enterobacterales > Morganellaceae > Photorhabdus > Photorhabdus temperata. The sequence goes on from NZ_JAJAFX010000055.1 coordinate 22,697, forward strand.
AAACTCCCCTGCCATCGCACGGAAAAAGCACTCTCCGAGCTGGGCGAGAAGGACGGGGCAGTTTTCGGCCAGTGCGTCAATCAGCGACGCGATGACATTATTACGATAAACCGCAAAACGTACCGCCGGATCGCTGCCATTCCAGGCTATCAGCCCCTTTGGTACCGTGAGGTTGGGGTCAAGAAGCGCCTGATACAGCTGTTGTTGCATTTTTCGTGCTCTCCGTAATGTAATGTTGGGCATGGCTGGCTTCGTTTAACAACACGTCTAATGGTGGAATATTGCTGTCCCATTCGATCAGGGTGGCGATCGGCCCCGTTTCACGCAGAGTCTTGTTATAGAGATCCCAGACAGGCCCGGTCACATGACTGTCATGTGAATCAATCAGCAGCCGGTCGTTTGCCCCATCGCGGCTTTCCGTATAGCCCGCCAGATGAATTTCGCCGACACGGTGAAGTGGCAGCTCGAATAGCATCTGCCTTGGGCAGCGATTATGGTTGACGCCACTGATATAGAGATTGTTCACATCCAGCAGTAGTCCGCATCCGGTGCGGCGTATCACCTCGGAGATAAAGTCAGTCTCGCTCATGGTTGAGGCACTGAACTCGACGTAGGTGGACGGGTTTTCCAACAGAATGGGGCGACGCAGTGCATTCTGTACCTGATCGACATGTTCGCAGACCCGTGTCAGCGTGACGTCGGTGTAAGGCAGCGGCAGCAGATCATTGAGAAAGAGATCGTTGTGCGTTGACCAGGCAAGGTGCTCAGAAAAAACGGCCGGCTGGTAGCGTTCAACCAGCGCGGCAACACGTTGTAAATGGGGCTGATTCAGAGGATTTTCGCCTCCGATGGACAGGCCTACACCATGAATGGAGAGCGGATAATCCTGGCGAATGGCGGTCAGTGCCTGATGAAACGGACCACCCGCCACCAGATAATTTTCCGCGTGAATTTCAAAAAAACCGATGTCGGGTTTATCGCGCAGGATAACGCGAAAATGCTCCGGCTTTAACCCGATCCCGGCTCTGGCCGGGAACTTGTTTAATATGAGGCAGTCAGGAGCTTCACGAGAGACGCGGTGTGAGGGCAAGGAAATTGTCATCGTATAAGCTCCTGTGTGATGCCTGAATTACCCTTTTTTACTTAACTTTAAACGCGTCCAGTTGACCAAAACCGGTCGAGGAGGTTGGAGACTTTATTTTTACACAGGAACCCGCGGGTACCATTTTCCAGGCATTGCCCTGATAATCCGTTTTGGAGGTACCAGCACAGGTAGTGCCTGCACCGGCTTTACAGTCGTTTTTCCCTTTCAGAGAAACGCCATAGCATTTCTCCGTTTTGCTGCCGGAATCCGCCATTGCTGAAGAACTTGCCGTAATCAGTGCGCTGCCTAAAGCCAAGGCCAGTAATGCTTTTGTCGTTTGCTTAGTCATGGAACGTTCCTTTTACTTATGTGGAAGGTGAATTACTACTTCGCTGAAACAAGCATTTGTTTCACTCAACTAGTCGCACTGCACAGCAATTTGTTACAGCAGACATGAGAAAAAATGATTTTTTATAATTGACTGATTTTTAATGACTTATTTTTGTTTTTGTGAATCAAATATCAATTCGTACAAAAAACAGGCTTGAGCTAGGATAATTTCCGCTTTCTAAGCGCACCCTTAAATGTAAGGAAAGTGTTACTTAAAGTAGTGGAGTAACCTTCAATAACATCAGTTTCTGATCTGGGGTAAAAACCGAACATTAGAGTTATTTTTGTTCAGTTATCGTCAACTGCCGGGGCAGTATATGGAAAAGTTCATAACTTAAAAGATGTTTTTTGTATTTTTTTGTAAAAAACCACGTATTTTTTTGATTTCAAAAAGAAATTATTTCTTATCTTACTAATATCCCCCGATGTTGAAAAGTTGTTTTTTTGAGCGATTTAATATTCGTTTTCCCACCCTGCTCAGCTATACCCGCTTATTAGGCGTCGTCTCCTCAGTTTTAGGTCCTCTTTTCAGTTGAGAGCTAATAACCAGTTGTCTCAAAAAGAGAACAAATAGCCACTCAATATTTCCCGCTCAGAAATAGATATGTTATCGACGGTTTAACCAAAATTCAGAAGTTAATCAGCAAACAAAAATAACTCAAATAACAAGTAAAACGCACCTCGTTAGCGATCTGATTGTTTAACTTGTCGTGATGTTGTTTTAGGCAAAGTGTATCGAATAGATAAAAGGAATAGATGAAATGAAAAAACAAATTTTGAAAACCTGTGCGATAGCGGCACTGTGTCTGGGCGGGATGTCGCAGGCTATGGCGGAGGAAGTTAGTGCTGGTACCCTGACGGTGAGTTCTTCAGTGACTGCGGAGACTTGTAAGTTTGCAGCAATAGAGCCTGTTAGTCTCGCCGCTTTGGTGTCTGATTTTACTGGGAAGGCAGATGGCTCAATCTTAACTAACACTCAAAGATTCGTCACGATTGGAACGGAAAAATGCCCTCTGTGGAGTTCCGCGAAAAGCGCTAAATTGACGGTTGCCGGCACCGCAGCAGGACCAGGAGCCAGTTTCTTTCAGCTTCTTAACTCCACGGGCAATACTGCAATCTCCGACCATGCAGTTGGCCTGACGATAAATGATAAGCTCGTGCAACCAGGAGTAGCAATTAACCTAAAAGATCCCCAATACAGCCCCGCAGTAGCCGGTGATAATGCCATTACGCTTAAGGTAGGACTGGCTAAGATTGGTCCGGCGGCGGTAAAAGCAGCAGACTCCAAAGCGAACCTGACCGTGAAAATAGCGTATGACTAATTCAACGCCGCTAAGCGTTAGAAACATATAGCCGTGGAATTGGATAGGGAAGTCCAATTCTTACTTACACAATACCAAACCAGACATTTTCAGGTGAGTCAGTGAAAAGATTGATTACAGCAATGATAGTGACCGGTCTGTTAGGTTGGCCGGCCACTTCCGCGCAGGCGGAGGGGGTGGGGATCAATACTACCCGCATTATCTATCCAGCGGATAGCCACGCGACAACCGCCTCAGTGAGCAATACCAGTAAAGAGGCGGTCTATTTGATACAGGCGACCGTCAGTTCTACTTCTGAGGGAGATAAAAACGCCCCATTTCTGGTGACGCCGCCCCTGTTTCGTATGGAACCCGACAGCCAAAATCAGGTGCGCATCATCAAAACTGGCCCATCGCTGCCTGCTGATCGGGAATCCCTGTTCTGGTTTACGGCGAAGGCCATTCCGTTAAGCTCTGAATCCGATAATCGCTCCCGGCGGAATGTCTCCGGCGGAATACAGTTTGCTATCGCCAACACGATTAAGCTGATGTATCGCCCGTCAGGGCTGTCGGTTTCGCCGGAGCAAGGATTTGGTTCACTGCGCTTCAAACCGACTGCCGCGGGAATAATGGTCACCAATCCGTCACCTTATTACATCACCTTAACCTCTCTAAAAGTGGGTGGACAGGAGCTGATGACGCAGCAGGAAGCGAACATGGTTTCCCCGTTCTCTGACCTCTCTTTACTACTTAAAGGAGGGCGTTATCCAGCCAAAGTAAGCTGGACGGTGATTAATGACCTCGGCGGAGAATCCACCTATCAGGGGGAGATACCGTAATGCGAAAACCGTGGACTCTTATCAGACAGACAACACTGGCTGGCCTGCTCTGTACCGCCCCTCTGCCTGGGGGAACAAGCCCAAACACGGCAGAACTGACATTGGCGCTGACGCTGGAACAGCCAACCTGTGAGCTCAATATGCAGACATCCCATGTCGAGTTTTCATCCGTACCTCTCACTGAGGTGCGGCACAGCACGCAACATATTGATGCGGCGGGCAGCAAGCCCATTACGTTGGCGTTGTCAGGCTGTGCGGGATCAGCCAGAGCGGGCCGTATCCCGGCCATTAAAATAGCCGGCACCACGCCAGAAAGCCACCCGACGCTATTTCGGGATAAAGCTTCCACGGTGGCGGGAAATGTGGGATTTGGCCTGCGCTATCAATTGCCGGGAGGCGGGTTGGGGAACTACCTGAAAAATGGCGATTATGTGAATTTGGCGCCACCGGGTAATGCTACCAAAGACAGTCAAATTACCTTCCTGATGGATATGCGGCATGAGTCCGGCACGGCGGTACCGACTCCCGGTGAACTGACCGCGCACATTCAATTTCAATTTGACTATCACTGAGCACTGCTCAGGTAACAGGTTTCAGGAGGCGTGGTGAAAACAGTTTGGGTACGCCCAGCGCGGTACCGGTTGGTGCCATTGGTGTTCTGGCTAGGGTTAGGGATGACCGGCACAGAATCCTGTCAAGCAGCCGGTATCAGCCTGAATAAAACTCGCGTCATTTTTACCCAAGGGGAGCGAGCACAAACGCTGACAGTGGTCAATACCACACCTCAGGCGTGGCTGGTGCAGGTAAAGATAATGAAAGATCAGGAGAAAACCACTCCGGCGTTTGTGGTGACGCCGCCGTTGTTCAGGTTGGAGGCCAATAGTCAAAATAGCCTGCGTATTTTGCCGACTTTTAATCAGCCCCCCTTTCCGGTGGACCGGGAATCGCTCGGGTATGTGCAGATAAACGCCCTCCCCGCAACTCAGCGGGTGACGGATGAGCCTGTTCGGGAGCAAGCATCGATGAGCGTGAGGATGCGGATCAAGTTTTTCTGGCGACCGCGTAGCCTGTCTCTGTTGCCGGAAGAGGCGTATGGACAGCTTCGCTTTCAGTCGCAACCCGAAGGCATCAAGGCGTGCAATCCCACCCCGTATTTCCTGTCGCTGGACAGTCTCACGCTGGACGGGCAAACGCTCGATCTAAACCGCTATCCTTCAATGATAACGCCGCAGGATTGTGTGACCTATGCCGGGCTGGTGGGTAAAAAATCGGTGAGCTGGTCGATGATTAATGATTACGGCGGGGCTTCAAAAATATTTACGGCCAGAGTGGCGCGTTAAATCTGCCATTGTTTTCTACTTTTCTACGGAGTTGGAGAATGAAGAGAGTCAGTAACCAGCATGGGCGAACATACTGGGGGTTAATGCTTTACTCCCTCGGTTTCTCCCTGCTGTTAGGGAATATATTCAAGGCGCAAGCGGCTGATAATCAAGGGTTATCGTTCTCTCCAATGCAACTGTCTTATGTGGCAAAAGATAGCCCGGGAGGCGTGACACTCAACATGACTAATTACACGGCACAGAACTATCTGGTACAGGGATTTGTCAGCCCGATGGATCCGGACACGGGTCGCTTTGACAGCCAAGCAGGGCAAGTTCCCCCTTTTGTCGTCCTGCCGCCGTTAAAGCGGGTCGAGGCTGGCGAGGCGTTTTCGTTCCGTATTCGCCAGCTTGGGGGGCAATTACCGCAGGATCGGGAATCGGCCTTTGTGGTCTCGCTGCGAGCTATCCCGGGAGTTGCCGTACCGGATACCGCGAATGCACCGGCATTAGGCCTCCAGACAGACAAAGCGTCGCAGGTGCAGGTTGCCTTACAGATGAATATTCGGCTGTTTTATCGTCCTCAAGGAGTGCCTGCCCGGGATAACGCCACGGTGGCCAAACAGGTGAAATTTTCCCTTCTGGGAACACAGCTGCGGGTGGAAAATCCCACGCCCTATTTTCTGACCTTTTCTGTCCTGAAAGTAGGCACCCAACAGGCAGATGATCACATACGTCAGGCGATGGTGCCCCCGAAAGGCATACAAACCTATGCGTTTCAAACCTATTCGTTTACCGCCGGGATACCGGGGCCATTGGTCTGGCGTTTTCCCGGCGACAGTCAGGATCGCCATGTTCCGTTATAACCCACCCTCATCTGCGGGCGATGACCGGCAAAGTGACCTCAAGATTAACAGCATAGGTTTAAGTTAGAAGCAGAGATAGGCTATGGCAATAAATATTTTATTTTCGTCTGCGCGGCTGGCGGGCAGCCAACATGCGCCCGGTCAGCCGCGCAGTTTCCGGCTCCGTCCTGTATATGTATGTCTGCTATGTTCACTGACGGCAACAACCTTACCCATCTCCGCGCGGGAATACTTTAATCCCGCTTTCCTGATGGGGGCGACGGGGGAGCAGGAACATATCGATCTCTCGGCGTATGAAAACGCGGGGTATGTCGCACCGGGACACTATCTGGTGGATGTCTACATGAACCAGAATAAGGTGGATAACCGCGAGATTGAATTTAGATTGGTCAACGGCCATCTGCAACCGGTATTAACGGTTGCACAGCTCGAAGAATATGGGGTCAATATTCACGGGTTACCGGCTTTTCAGGGAAAAGCGAGCGATAGCCCCATCACGGATCTGACGGAACAGATCCTACACGCTCGCGCGATATTGGATTTCGCCCGTTTGCGTCTGGACCTCAGTGTTCCTCAGGCGGCTATGCAGCCCCATCATTCTGGGATGGTCGATCCGTTACTGTGGGATAACGGGCTCCCAGCCTTTTTGATGAACTACACCGTTAACGGTTCGGAAGGGCGTTATGACGGCCAGGAAACCGGCGGCGGATCACGCTCCCGTAATCTATTTGTCTCTTTTCGTAATGGGTTGAATCTGGGGCCATGGCGTCTACGCAGCACGCAAACTTACAGTTACAATCGCCAGCGCAACGAAGGGCCCTCCGGTTTTTCCCCCTCTACGCAGACTCAATGGCAGGTGAGTAATACCTATTTGCAACGTAATGTGCAGTCACTGCGCAGTGAGTTTACGGCCGGTGAAACGTATACCGGTGGCGATATTTTTGACAGTATCCCGTTGCGTGGCATGAAGTTGGTTTCTGAGGAGGCTATGTTGCCCGACAGTCAGCGCGGTTTTGCCCCGGAGATAACCGGTGTGGCGAGCTCCAATGCGCAGGTGACCGTATCCCAGAATGGCTATACCGTATATCAAACCACGGTGGCGCCGGGGCCATTTCGTTTCACCGACTTGTACACCATCGGGGACTCTGGCGACCTGACGGTCACGATCAAAGAGGAAGATGGCAGTACCCGTGTCTCCACCATCGCCTCTTCATCTGTTCCGATGATGCAGCGTCCCGGTGGCATTAAATATGAGTTGACGACCGGTCAATATCACGGTGGCAACCTCACCGATGGCAGCCGTTCCCCGATATTTGCTCTGGGCACTCTGGTCTATGGTTTGCCACACAATGTCACCTTGTACGGCGGGGGATTGGTCGCTGGCAACTACCAGTCGGGTGTATTAGGCTCGGGCGTGTCACTGGGGGCATTCGGCGCACTGTCCGCGGATGTGACGTTTGCTCGTGCCCAGTTGCAAGGGGCTAAAGGTCAAGAAAATAACCGGCAACAGGGCCAAGCTTATCGGGTGAAATATGCCAAACACTTGATCAGTACCGGCACCGGTATTGATCTGGCAGCCTATCGCTATTCCACTCAGCATTACTACAGTTTCAGTGATGTTAACAGCATAGGGTACAGCCTGAATGAATATCAGACCCCGTGGGCGCTTGACCGACGTCAAAGCACCTGGCAGGTAAACCTGCATCAAACGCTGGGACGTTGGGGCAATCTTTACGCTTCTGGGACGCGCAACAATTATTGGAATGGCCGTACCGACAACAATCTGAATTTAGGTTATAACGCGATGCTGATGGGGATCAGCTATAACCTGAGTTATAACATTTATCGCATGGAAGGGGCCGGCCACTGGTCGGAGAATCGCCAGATGTCATTCAATATGCAGGTCCCGCTTAGTCTCTTTGGTTCATCGTCTGCGTTACGGGGCGCTTACACCCGCTATACGGTCTCGCGCGACTCGCAGGGTAACCTCACTCAGCAGACCGGGATCAGTGGCATGTTATGGGATAACCGCTTGAATTATAACCTCCAGCAAGGTTGGGGGAACAAGGGCCAACAAAACAGCCGGGCCTTGTCTCTGAGTTATCAGGGCAGTCAGGGGAGCGTTAATCTGGGCTACAACGACAGCGCCAATAGCTATCACTTTACCTACGGAGCTTCCGGCGCCCTCCTAATCCATCCTTACGGCATGACGCTATCACGCTCACTGGGCGATGAAGCGGTATTGGTCCGAGCGCCCGGGGCGAAAGGGGTGACGGTCGGTGACGGCAACGTGCAGACCGACTGGCGTGGCTACGCCGTACTGCCGGGCGGATCGGTCTACCACAAAAACACCATCAATCTGGATCCGTCCACCCTGCCGGAAGGGGTCGATATTGACCAGACCAGCAAGAACGTTTATCCGACCAGAGGAGCAGTGACGTTGGCAAATTATCAGGTTCGCTCAGGCAGTCAGTTACTGTTGACTTTGACACATCATGGCAAGCCCGTGCCTTTTGGCGCCACCGCGACGTTGGAAGAGAATGCTATTCAGGCCGGCGACGGGATTGTGGGTGATAACGGCCGGGTTTATCTAAGCGGCATGCCCCCTGCTGGTCGCGTGAAAGTCAAATGGGGAAACGGGGCAACGCAACAATGCACCACCCGTTATCAGGTGTCATCCGATACACCCGGGCAACTGGTGCAGGCAAATGCGGTGTGTCTATAAGCGTTACCCTCATGTGGACACCGCCAAAAGTGAGGTTATCTCGGCGGTTCAAAGTAAGCGATTTGAACAGATAAGTAATTTGGAGAGAAGAATGTTAAACACTGAATGTTTGTGGCGCGGTAATGTAGAAAACCCCGCCCCAACCCTCACGGGACTGGTGGTGTCGCTACTCTTTTTATTGACCGCGTTGCCACTCCAGGCGGCAGAGACTTATCAGGACTGTGAGATTGAACTGGTGCAGATGGTTCGCAATGTCACCGGTTATGCAATGGTGCCAAACAACAAAGATAAGCGTGATTACTCACGTGACAAGATAGTGGGTTATACCACCAGTGGCCCCCTTGACTGGTCAACAACCTGTCGCGTCCCCACCGGGACGCAGTTTATGGCCTACACAGTGGGATCGGGAACGAGCCCATTGATCTCTTCGTCGTCACCGAATAGTGTCCGGGTAGGAAGGGGTGGCGACTTTATGGTTGATATCGGGCAATCTTCACTCTCTTGCCAAACGCATGGTTCATCCAGTACCTATCAATCAGCCAGTCTGACCAAGGGGAATGCCAGTGTTAGCATTCCCTGCGTTCCAGATGTCAACGGCTTGGTTGATGTCAGTGTCCGCACCGTGACCGGGGCGATTTACCCGGACAGTGACGGCAATTTCAATGCGAAGGCAGGAGGCAGCCCCCTGTCAATTGGTGCGATCGGCTGGACTCCCACAGCCATATCGGGTTTTAACGGGAGGCTGAAACCACTGTGGACTACAGTTATCCTCTCACCGGTCAAAAAGCCGTCCACTTGTGCGGTTGTCCTGACGCCCTCATCGGTGGATTGGGGAACAGTGAAAAGAGCCGGTAAACAGGTGGGAGACCCACTGGCGTCGGCCAGACCGATAGGGATAAGCAGCACCTGTTCCGGCGATGATGCTGTATTCCAAAATTCACGTCTGCTCTATCGGATCGATGGGCCGTCTGTCCCGGGTAAACCGAATGCATTAACTTCCTCAATAGAGGACGTCGCCTTCGTGTTCTCCGATCCCGCCAATAAACCCTTATCACTCAGTACCGGGCACCGAGGTACTGGGGAGGACGCAAGATACGTTAAGCTCGGGGACGATAGTTATACCGCTTCAACGCAACTGTCTGTTGTACCGATTCTGTTGAAGACTGACGGCGCCGGAGGGCAAGCCAGAGCCGTTGCGGTCATTTCCGTGTGGTCGGATATTAATTTTGTCGAACCGTTTGCTTGATTGTTGCAGCGCCGGAAGGCGCTGCTGTTTTCTGCTTCAAAGAAGCACCTATTTCAAGCACAGATGCTTCTGTGTTTATTAGAACATTGTTAATTAGATACAATTTGCTATACCGCATCTAACCCCGCATTTCTGTTATTTCAATTTCTTTATCGAAACGTAAATGCTCATCGGCAGCCATCGGAATTAACCAACGTAAGTTATAGATAACATTATCGGGTAATGTATTTGTGTCATAGATATTGACGATCTCTTTTTCAATAGATTTTGCAGAATAAACTTGATCGTCACACATATAGAGAAAATTTACCCGATAAACATCAGGGCGAGTTAAGACGGTAAATAATCGCCATTCTTCAGGGCGTGTTTCAATTCCTGCTTCTTCAGCGAATTCTCTTGCCATTGCCTGTTGGGGGTTTTCACCTGCCTCTATTTTACCACCAATCCCGTTAAGTTTCCCTGCTTGCCAACTGGGTTGTAGTTTTGAGATTAAAGAGACATGTTTTTTATCTTTAGAAAACATAAATCCAGTTACATAATGAATCATTATCTTTCCCGCTCTTATTATTGAATGACTAATGTCTGATTTCTATCTGGTCCATATGAGATATACTTGATAGGAACTCCAGCATAGTCTTGAATAAAAGACAAGAAGTTAATCAATTCGGTGGGAAGCTCTGTCAAGTATGTATATGATCCGTTAAGCTCTCCCCAGCATTTAAAGGTTTTATAGATAGGTTTTGCTCTGTCTAACTGTAATAATGCGTTATCACAACTCACGATTTCATTGTCAATTTCATAGGCAATAGCCGCTTTTATTTCGTGTAAGCCAGCAAGAACATCAACATTCGTGATTGCCAGTTCTGTGACCCCATTGAGTTTTACCGCATGTTTAATCAGAGATAAATCCAACCAGCCACAACGTCTTGGTCTTTTTGAAACGGTACCATATTCGTTTCCACGCTCCCGAATATAGTCAGCTTTCTCGTCGGATAACTCGGTGGGGAATGGTCCGTTGCCTACGCGAATCATATAGGATTTCATCACACCGACAATATGTATTTTCTGCGCCGGGATACCTATCATAGCAAAGCAAGTTTGAACTAATGTCTGATATGCTACGGTATAAGGATAAGTACCAAAGCTATTATCTAAGAAAGTGGCTTGTGATGTTTCAAGTAAAACATCTTCTCCAGAATTCAGTAAATCACCAATGACTTCATTAGTGAATGTGAAATAAGGTTCTATTCTCTTGCCATATTGATGCGTTTTCTCTAGCATCTCTTCAAAATCTAATGTGGCTTCTTCATTAAAAACATGATTAATCTGTTTTTCTCTGATACCCCAAAGAAACTCTAATTTTGTTCTTAATTTCTCTTTATCTAAGGTATCAATAAGCCGGATACCATGACGATTAGATTTATCTTCAACGCAGGCACCAACGCCTACACCAACCGAGCCTATTTTATTTTTACCCTTATATTTCTCTGATGCTTTATTTAGCTCGGCATGTAAT